>JBJHDE010000007.1:0-23290 GCA_050486385.1 Planctomycetales bacterium
GCCGCGACTGCCGCATAAGAAGTCGACCACCCGCTCTGGCGAGAGTTGCCAACCTGCTGGCCGTGGCGATTGGTCGATCGCTCGCAAAAAGGTCAACTCCTCGGCGTAGCGGACCTCGGCGGCTTCCAGCTGCACCGCGACCACCGGGGGAGCCCCGTCCGGCGGTCGCGCGACTTCCTTCTTGGCCATGCAAAGTGTCTCGAAACAAGTCGTGGAACGGTCGCGCAAGCGGGGCTCGCGACGGCGTTGGAACTCGGCAATTGTTTTGTTCTACTGGTCCCTGCGCAACACTTCGAACGAAATTCGTGGCACTGGTGGCTTGTCCACCAGTGTGTGGCTCAGTCGGACAGTGCCGCCTAAGTTGCTCCTGTTCTATGGGTTTCGAGAGCATCAGTCGAAGTGTAGCAGACGTTGTCAAACACTGGTGGACAAGCCACCAGTGCCACAAACGCTGTTCCCAGAACTTTTGCGGGAAGCTGGAACTGGCTTGGGCCAGACCGTTGGCTGGTTCACCGGTGTCAAACAACGCCGGCCATTCCTTCCGGGTGGAGCCCTGTTCAATCACGTTCACAAGCATCGCCAGCGACGGCTGGGCGGTGCGTTTCATCGTCCTTTGCGTTTTCGTTCCACGTCGGCATAGCGTGGCGGATCGCCGGCTTCCACCCGTTGCCAAGCCGCGGCGAACAGGTCTTCGAAGGGCCTGATCACGACGGGGCCCGCAAAGGGATCGGCCCAAGCAGGCTGCCAGGCGGGTTCCCACAGCAGCGGGCGTTTCCAGGACTCGATGGGCAGCCAGGGGGCCTTGAGTTCCTGCCATTCACCCGGAAGAAAAATCGTGCGGCCGGCCCGCGCCCGCTTGGCTTCTAACACCAACTCCTGGGCCACCAGTTCGGCCGAGGCCTTCTTCAGCCGAGCGGCGGTCCAGCCGTTCCAGAGTTTGATATTGGCGGCGGTCGGCTCGGGCAGGGCCAAGGTCTGCAGGTACAACACGGCCGCATCGGTGCCGATCCCCCGGGCCTGCTCGACGGCGGCCACACTCGCGGGGGCCGTGTGCAACGGATTGGCCGGCCAGGTGCCGGGCTCAAGGCTCTCGGCGGAGATCGCGTCGGCCAATTTGCGAAAGCCGGGGCTCAGAATGGCCAAGACCAGCCCTAGGGTCTCGCGGACATTGAAAAAACCGTAGGGCGTTTCGAACTGGCCGTGCCCGAGCAATCGTGTGACCTCGGCCTCGCCACGGAGTTCGGCGGTGTGAAAGGCCAGTGCCACCTGGGAGTGGGAATCCGTCGCGGCGGCGACCAGCAGCCCATCCTCATACAGCGACAGGCCGTCCTGAGTCGTCTTGGTGATCGGGCCCAGGTGCCTGGTGATCCATTCCACGGGCTTGGGCTCCGTCGAGTTGGGGCCCTGATAGAAATACAGCGAGGTCAGCGGCACTTTCGTTCGTGGATCCTCCAACAGTTTTACCAGACGCCGCACCAACGCCGGCACCGTCGCCCGGGCCGGATCGCCGGCCGGCGTTTCACTATGAACCATGGCAATCAGCAGCACTGCCGATTGCAACAACTCCCGATCGACCGCCGCCGCCTGCCTGGTCTTGGGCTCCAGGACGATGGACTGATAGTGTGATTGCTGCTTATCCAGGCGGAACTCGCACTCGTGCGGCTCCAGCAGTGGTGTCCCGTCGGGGTTGGCTGCCGCGGTCAACAGGGCCTCGTGATTGACCGTCTGCCAACGGTGCGTGGCCGATCGAGCGGACAGCCGCTTCTGAAAGGCCGCATCCAAGCGCAACCGTTTGGGCATGCTGGCCTGCCAGGCCCGGGCGATGGCCTGCAGGATCTTGGCGCGGTCGGGTTGAAACACCGCGGTCAGACCCTGGGAGAGGACCGCCCGCTCGATGCCGCGGACGACTTTTTCGGGCAGGCTGGTGATGGCCTGGTGCGCGGCCTTGATGTCGGTGGCTTTCCATCCCAATGGCTTGCGGAGCGTGGCGGGGAACCGCGGTTCGCGATAACCGTGCGAGGGACCATTCGCCATCCACAGCAAGCCGATCTCGGGCGGTGAGACCCCCAGTTGCCCGGCCAGTTCTTGCAACTCCTCGGCGGTTGGCAACGGCGGTTCGTGATCGGATTTCACGATCTCGATCCACTCAGCGATCTCGTCGCAATTCCACGAAGGGTTGAGTACCTTAAACTTCTTGCAGCGATAACCCGGCAGTGAGGCCGAGTGTGCCTCGGGAGCATACTGCAGAATGTGATACGGCTGCGATTCGTGGGGCTCGGCCGTCAGCACGATGAAACGGTTGCCCTCGTGCTCCAGGGCCTGCCCTTCGCCGAAGTCTTCGGAATAGTCCATGGGCGTGGTTCGCGAACCCGCCGAGTCGGCATCGCGGGCCTGCGTCACACTGAACGAGCCCGGCAACTCAGCGAGCCCTAACTCGTTCCAGAACTCGAGAAACTCGATCCAGGGGCCTGCGTCTCGCGATCGGTTGTCGAGCCGGCTCAGGGTGTGTTCCCAGTACTTCTTGTAAAGATCGAAGGGCGTCCATTCAAACATGCCGAACCACAGATGGCTGGTCCGTGGTAACGGTCCCGGGGCCGCGTCGCCGCGAAGAAAGGCCGCGGCGGCCGTGAGATGCCCGCTGACCGAGCCGCAGCTCTCGCCCATGTAATAGCGGGCGCTCGAAAGATTCCAGCTTTCGGCGGCGTCATCAATCCGTTGATTGACCACCAACGAGTCGGCCGTGAGCTTTTGTTTCGACTCCTGCAAGGTCTTGGCCTTGAGCCGCTCGAAGGCCTCAATCCGGCGGCGGGCTCGGTCGACGATGTCGGCCAGGCCCTGGGCCAACCGATCGGGCACGCCGGGTAACAGCGTGCGAATCGCGGCAAGCAACTGGGGCCACTTCTCGGAATCCTGCTTGGCGGGCTCGGCCCGGGCGAGTCGCTGCTGCTCGTCCTGGGCGGCTGCCTCCAACAACTTCACGCACTCGTCGCGGGTGATGCCGCGGAGCTTCCGCGAGGAGGCTTCGTGCCGGACTTCCAAACAATGCCAGTACAGCACGGGCAGCACGGTCACCTGGCCGGCGGCACAGTCCGAACGAAACTCCCGCAGCTCGGCCACCACGGTCGTGCCGTCGGGATCGAGCAGTTGCTGATAGTGCCGATCACTGGCATCGCCCGAGACGACCGGCAGGTAGCGGTCGGTCCCGGGCTGCCGCAACAGCCCTTCGCACGGGGTCGGCACGCCGGCGGCATCCTTCAGCGGTTGATCCCAGACGCGGCCGTCGATGCCCTCGCTCCGCCAGGTGCCGTCGGCTCGCTCTTCCACCTTCCAGCCCAACAGGCCGTTGTGACAACCCAGCGGCGAGTTTTCACAACCCGGCGGGGCCACCATCAACCCACAGTGTTGGAACGCCAGTGTGCCGCCGTGAGTCTGCTCGAACCAGGGTGGCACGCTTTTACGAACAGGCTTGTCGGTCTTGGGGTCCACTTCTTGACAGACCCACTCCGATGTGTCCGTGCCGTATTGAAAAGCCCACTTCCAGAACCGCGTCCCATCATGGTAATAGTGGGCGGACTCGGGCAGTGTCATGCCACCGGGAGTCACCAATTGCCGGCCAAAATAGACGGTGCCGTCTGGCAAGCGGGTCGCGAAGCGATCGTTACTGCCGTGAAAGTATCCGTCCAGCTTGTTGGCTTCGCTGGGTCGGCTCGACCAGCGGGCGTAGCGGTTGTAGTTGGTATCCCGATACAGGGACAGCAGGTCGTCGCCCACGGCCACCAGATCGGTGAGTTCGGCCTTCTTGGGCAGCCGCAGCTCATGCGTTTCCAGCGTGCCGTCGGAACGCAACACGTAGGCATGCACCTTGTCGGTCAGTACCAACGCGGGAAAGCTGAGAAACAGTGTCGACCCCTGCCAATCGTTGACCTTCAGGGGCAGCGGGTGCTGCTCGTAAGCGGCCTCGAACGCGGGCCAACCGTACTCGTCGAATATCCCAGCCCGCAAAGTCGTCCGCAACATCGCCTGAGGATCGATGGCTTGAATCCGATCGATGACATCGGGAAACAGCCGCAAGGTATCGGGCCACAGGGTGGATTCCAGCCGGTCGAGCGCGCGTTCAAAACTGATCAGGCCGCTAGTGGTGAACCGATCGAGCAGCTCCAGGGCATGCCGGTGCCATAGGCGTTTGATACCGGGCCGCTCGGCGGCACACAGCGGAAACGGTCGCGTGGCGATTTTGGGTTGCCAGTAGCCACGGGTCTCGCCCTGCCCCCGGCACATGAGTGCCTTGTGAAATCCCCGCATCACCTCGGAACCGAATCGCTCGTCATCGCCCGACCGCGGCAGGTCCTGATTGCGTCGCGGGTGATCGACCACCTCGGACAGCCACCCAAGAAACGAGACCTCGTAGTCGGCGTCGCTGGGATCCGCCAGCGGGATCTCCAGCTCCAGGCACATCTCCAGCACGTCGACGTCGATCTGCTTGTGATAGCCGTTGCCCACAAGCTGCAAGGGCTGGCCCTCGCGCCGCAACCGCGGGGCGAGCTGTTCGATCAGGTTCAATACAATGGGCGATGGCGGCGTCTCGTCCTGAATTAAAGGGGCCAGCCATTCGGCCACCGGCTGACCCAGGGGCGGAACGTCCTCGCGGGACTCGTCCCACAGATAGGGAAACACGCCCCAATCGTCCAGCATCTGCAGCCAAGCCGGCAGGTGACTCTCTTGATAATAGCGCCGCGACGCCTGGGTGTGCCGCAGCAGGGCCATGGCGAAGGCCGGATTGCGTGCCGACACCCGCTGGCAGGCTTTTCCGCACGACTTCCAAAACACGAGCGCCGCCCGCCGCATGGCCGGGGCCTCGATGACGTCTTCCAGCCAGCTTTCCCACTCGACATCGGGTTGGCGACCCGCCGCCTTGGCCAGACTTTGAAACTCGCGCGGCAACGAGGCCCACGGGGCCATGCCTCCGCGTGTGCGACGGACACACAGATCGCGAAAGATGGTGAACGCCTCGTCGGGCGGATACTGGCTCTGCAAGTCGCCCGCGTAATTGGAAAGCGCCTTGCCCGACAAACATCCGGCCAGCACAAACTCCAAGACGACATCGCGTCGGCGGGCGCGATCGGACTCCAGGGCGTGGACCCGTTCGGCTTCCAGCGACTTGCCCAGGGCGCGACCGGCATAGGTCTGGTTGCCCAGTTCCTTGTACGCCCGGCCAACTTCTTCCCAGAACGGCGGCAGGAAATGCCGGGCCGAACGCCCCAACGCTTGCCCCAGGTCCGAGTAGCTGTCCCAGGCATGCCCAGGCTTCGAGCGGGCCTTCCGCGCGGCCGCCTTCATCTGCTTGACCAACTCGAGCGCGAACCGCGCATTGCCCGGATCGTTGACCAGGGCCCAAGCGGCAAAGCCCAGGCTGCGACGTTGCTCGATGCCGACGGGCGGCGAGACGCTGGGACGCTCGAACCCCAAAAACTCCATCGCCAGATCTTCTGCCTCGCCCAGCCGTTCCGATCCCAAACGCACCACCACCCGCTCGCCCAAGGCCGGGTGCTGGTAGCTGCGGGCGACAATGGCTTCGGTCCCCCCGGGGTCGACCGTTGTGCCGGGCGAGACCATGCCTCCGGCTTCTAACAGCAGGCTGCTGCTCATTGGTCATTCTCCTCGGTCTTTTCCACTTCTCGCTTGGCATAAATTGCCGAGGCCATGCGCAGCCCTTCGCTGAAGGTCACCGGGCCGATTTCGGCAATCGGCTGGGGTACCTGCTCGGCGTTCACAAACACCAACTCGCCGGTGTAAGTCTCGTAGAAGGGGTCTCCCTCGCCGACCCAGTAGCGGGCCTCAATGGGCCGGCCGTTCTCCCAGACCTTGGCACAGGCATAGCCACCGCGGATGGCGTAACCCAAGCGACGACACAGCGACGCGCAGAAATTCAATTGCGCGAACTTGCCGTCGCTGAATTCGCGAATCGAGGCCATCCGCCGCTGGGCTTCAGTCGCCTGAAACACCGGGCGAAACAGTTGCTCGACCGATTGCGAAAAATTCAAATCGGCGGCGATCTCGCGGAGGTCGTCCAATCCGTCAATCAGAATCGGATGCGGAATCAGCACACTCTCGGCGGCAATCCACTGACTCTCGCCGTCGCGATCGACCACACCCACCCCCTCGCCCGGCTTGATATCGCGGAGCAAGCCGGTCTGCTGGCTATCGCCCACGCCCGAGGCGTCCACGGGCATGATCACCAGGTTGGTCAACAGTTCCCGCCAGTCCGAATCGGGCCAGACCGCCTCGATCGCCGACCGCGGGACCGGCAGCGATCGCAGCATCCACAACTCGATGCGCTGCAAGCACTCGCTGCGATGATCGATCAGCCACTCGCACAGGGCGACAAGCTGATCGGCCAAGGGCGTCTCCTTGAGCCACTTGGGGACACTCGCCAGCCGTTTGCCTTGGGGATTGCGGGCGATGAGCTTGCCGCGATCGATCCCCAAGGCGTAGTCCTTGTCCGCTGGGACCCAGGCGACTTGATCGTCGGGAGTCTTCTTACTCCCCGAGCCCCGACCGGGGCGGGTTTTGGTGGTGTTGGCCATTTTTCCCGTGCGAGCCTCCCGCGTTGTTCCGTTGCCAAAGACCCGCCCACGGTGCTAGAGCACGGGGGATCAAACGGCGAAGGGTGTGAAATGGGGCGTCATCTCGTCTCTCATGTGTTCAACAACTGTCGGGCTGCCGGTTGAACGGGACATGGAACCGAACCTGGCCGGCACCTGGCTTGTCCGTACCGCCACCCCCAAGCCCGACGCGGGGTCGGGCCACGGGGCCGGTGCTCGGAACAATCCACCCAAACGTATCCACCCAGGAGTCTGCCCAACGGATGCTGGGGTGTCAAGCAAGCGTTCGGGAAATCTTGGCCAGCGGTGACTTGACCAGTCTTGGGCCGGTCAGTCACCTAAGGCCCTGTTGACTCTCTGGCCGCCTAGGCCCAGGAATGCGGAGCCACGTCATGGGCCAATCGCATGACGATTTTGTGAAGTATCCTCGCACGCCGCACCTGTTTGGTTCGCGCGGCACCAGCGACGACAAGCACCTGGGCGCCACCGCGTCGGAGGCCCTGCTACGGGATGAGTCGCTGATCGTGGAAGAGAAGCTCGATGGTACGAACGTCGGCCTGCACTTCACGACCTCGGGGCACTTGGCGCTGCAATGCCGCGGTCACCTGATTACCGAAGGCATGCACCCGCAGTACGACTTGTTCAAGCAGTGGGCCAACGTCAAACGGGGCGTGCTGGAAACCGCGTTGGCCGACCGCTACCTACTGTTTGGCGAGTGGCTTTACGCCCGACACTCGGTGGCTTACACACAACTGCCGCATTATTTTTTCGAATTCGACATTTACGATAAACACCAAGCGCGCTTCTTGGATCTGGAAGCCCGACTGGCGATCCTCGCCGGAACCGGCATTCACACCGTACCCGTTGTGCATCGGGGTGCCTTGTCGCCCAAACAGCTCGCCGGCTTGCTTGGCCCCTCGTGTTTCGACAGCCGTTTCGAGAATCCCCGCACCGGCCAGGTCGATCGTCTGATGGAAGGCCTGTACCTGCGGACCGAGGCCAACGGCAGGGTTCAGGCCCGGGCCAAGGTTGTGCGACCCGAGTTTGTCGAGAAGATGAAACAATCCACCCACTGGCAACATCAAGTGATGGTGCCCAACACCCTGGCCGACGATGCCGATTTGTGGTCATGAACTGGAAGACACTCCGCGACGCCCCGCACGATGAGTGGATGGCGTGGGCTCAAACGCAATCCTGGTTCCAGGCCATGGCCGCCTGCCAGCAGGACGCCCGCTGGCATGCCGAGGGCGACGTGGCGACGCATACCCAGCGGGTGTTGGAGGCGCTGCCGTCGCTGGAGGCCTGGCCCCAGCTCGATTGCCACGAGCGCGCGATTCTGCGGTGTACCGCGCTGCTGCACGATGTGGCCAAGCCCCTGACCACCGAGGTCGACTCCGCCACCGGCCAGGTGCGTTCGCCCAAACACGCCGTCCGCGGAGAGCTCATGGCCCGGCGGATCCTCCGCGATCTGGGATGTGACGTTCCCACCCGCGAAGCCATCGCCCGGATGGTCCGCTTTCATGGCCGACCAGTGTTCGTGATGGATCGGGATCAGCCCATCCATGAAGTCGTGCGATTGTCGTGGCTGGTCACGAATCGCTTGCTCGACCTGTTTGCGCTGGCCGACGCCCAAGGTCGCGATACCGATACGCAGCAGCAGCGAATCCAGGACCTGGACTTTTTCAAAATTCTGGCCCAGGAAGCCAATTGCTACGAGTCGGCTTATCCGTTCGAGAATGAACAATCGCGGTTCACCTTCTATCGGGCGTCGCAGCCCGACTTGCATTATGTTTCGCACGAGGCGCCTCGCTGCACGGTCACCATGCTGTGTGGGCTGCCAGGCAGTGGCAAGGATCATTGGATCGCCCAGCATCGCGGCGATTGGCCCGTTGTGGCCCTCGATGCGGTTCGGGACACTCTGGGCGTGAAGCCCGACGAGGACCAGGGACGGGTCGCCCAACACGCCCGCGAACTGTGTCGCGAGCATCTGCGGGTCGGCACCTCGTTTGTGTTCAATGCCACGAACACCCTTCGCGCGACGCGGGCGCGGTGGATCGATCTTTTCGCCAACTACTCGGCGCGCATCGAATGCGTGTACATCGAGCCGCCCCTGGAGACGATTCTGTTACGGAATCGGCAGCGCGAGCGGACGGTGCCGGAGCCGGTGATCCGCCGCCTGGCCGAGCGACTCGAACCGCCCACCTGGGCCGAATGCCATCGGCTGGAACTCGTGACGGACGAGCCAGTTTGAGCCCGCGGTACCGACTTCCTACTGCAAGCCGAGCTTTGCAAATCGACCCGGGGCGAGTAAGCTGAACAGTGGCGGGAGGAGCAGTCCCTACGGACCCCGACCAACGATCGCACACACACAAATTGGACACTGGTCGCGGGCCAAACTGTGTGTGAGAATGCCTGCCCATGCAACCGACTTCGACACGCTTCGCGAACAGGCGCCCGGCGTGCCGAGTTGCTCGTCCCAGTCCGGCTCGACCCAACGGTTCTGCAAGCAGTATGAAATCCCACCCCACGCTGGCTTCCGTGGCCCTGGAGGCTGCGCTCGACCTTCGCCGCAGTTGGCGCTCGCTGATTGTGTTTCAGTTGGCCTTTCAGGCGTTTCGTGCCTGGCTGATGCTACCCGCCGTGGCCTTGCTGTTGGCGATCACACTCCAACGGACCGGTCGGGTGGCGGTCAGCAATTTCGACCTGCTTGATTTTCTGCTCACCCCCGAGGGCCTGATCTACGCCGCGGTGTTTTTGGTCCTTTCGGTGGTGCTGTTTTTGTTGGAGCAGGCGGGCATTATGGCGGTGGTGCAGGGTCGACGAAGCCACCGCTTTCCCAGTTCGACGGCCTTGGCACGGCATGTCTTGGGGCGGATGATCACGGTGGGTCGACTGGGGTTGTTGAGCACCTTGGCGGTGGCCGCGATGTTTGCGCCGCTGGTGCTGATCGCGATGTTCACTTACGGCGCCCTGCTATCACAACACGACATCTATTTCTATTGGAAACTCCGCCCCGCCGAGTTCTGGTGGGCGATTGGTATTGGCCTTGTGCTGCTGACGCTGGCCCTGTCCGGGGCGTTGGTGATGGTCTCGCGGTGGGCGCTGGCCCTGCCGATTGTCGTGTTCGAGGCCAATCCCGCGAGCACGGCCATCGGGGCCAGCCGACGAAGAAGTCTGGGCCTGCGACGGCTGTTGGTGTCGATCGTCGGGCTCTGGCTGCTGGGCATCAGCGCCTTGGGTGCCCTGCTGGCCACGGTGTTGCGTTGGGGTGCCGCGGCCGTTCTGGCCGTAGCGGGTTCACAGAATGTGATTGTCATGGCCCTGCTGCTTTTCGTCCAGGGCGGCTTGCTGATGATCTGGGGTTTTGTGACCAGCGTGGGTCTGGCCCTGTGCGTGCGTCGCGTGTACCTCGTGCGGCGCGAACACCCGGCCTCGCCCGAACTACCCACCGGCGACGAACCCTGGACCGATTGGATTTCGGCCGCCTGGGTCCACCGCGTGGTGACGCTGGTGCTGCTGTTGGTCGCCATCGCCCCGTTAAGTGTTTGGGCGGGCGTAGCCTACACGGCGGGGGATCCCAAACTCGTGGCCATCACCGCCCACCGCGGGCACTCGCGTCAGGCACCCGAAAACACCCTGGCCGCTTTTGAAAAGGCCATTGAAAGCGGTGCCGACTACGTAGAACTGGATATTCATCAAACCGCCGATGGCGAGATCATGGTCTTGCACGACCGCGATCTCAAGCGGGTGGCCGGCCTCTCGCGGCGGCTGGCCGAGTTGACCCTCGATGAAGTCCGGCAACTTGATGTCGGCACGTGGTTCGATCCCGCCTTCTCCAACGAGCGGGTGCCAACCCTCCGCGAGGCCATCGCCGTGTGTCGCGGTCGCATACGCATGAACATCGAGATCAAGGTCTTCAACCGCGATCTGTCCGTGTGCCCGCCCTTGGCCGCGCTGTTGGCCGATGAAGATTTCGAGGACGAGTGCCTCATCACCAGCTTGGATGATCGAGCCCTGTTCGAGATGCAACGTTTGAATCCGCGGCTGGCGACCGGCATTATCGTGGCCCAGTCGCTGGGCGATGTGACCCGCTGGCCGTTTGACGTTCTGAGCATTCGGGCCGAGCACCTGACCGATGCCGTGTTGCGATCCGCCCATCGTCGCGGCATGGAGGTTCATGTCTGGACCGTGAATCGACCCGAGACGATGCTGCGGCTCATGCAGCGGGGTGTCGACAATCTCATTACCAGCGATCCGGACCTGGCCTTGCGGGTCCGCCGCGGGTGGTTGGACCAATCGGATGCTGAGCGTCTGGTGTTGAGCGCCCGACTGCTGCTCGGCCTGCCTCCGCCCTGAGTTGAATTGCCGACGGATCCCTGTCAACATTGGGGAAACCGACTGAAGAGTGCGGGTGGTTCGCTTGAGTGGGGGCGGCTATGTTCGTCTTTCTGTCCGAGACCCCCGCTGTTCGAAGACTTTTGAGGGTGGCGATCGCAGGCATTGTCAAACCCTGAGGGGGCCGACACTGGTGGGCAAGCCATCCGCGGCATGGATTTCATTCCCGAACGTTTTCAGGAAATCGCAGTACAGCTTTCCCCGCCAAGCCGGTGGCCGCGGGCTCCTCGAAGTGTGTGAACTCGAATGACTGATCGCCAAACGTTGTTGAATGGGGCCGCGGTGGCCTTGCTGCAGGTGACCCTGTTGGTGGGCGGATTGCCCGCCGACGAGCCCGACGAGTTCACCCGCTATGGCATTTACGCCGAGACCGCGCCCCGGGCGGCCGAGACCGCACGGCGGACGACCCAGCTTCCGTTGGATCTGCCGCCTGGCGCCCGCATTGCGTTGGTGGGCAATACCCTGTTCGACCGCGCCCAATGGTTCGGCCAGTTCGAGGCGCTGCTGCAGCAGCGCTTTCCTCGGCATCAACTCGTGGTCCGCAACCTGGCCTGGTCGGCCGATGAAGTCGATCTCCAACCGCGGCCCGATAACTTTGCCGATGTTGAACAGCACCTGACCCACGAACGGGCCGACGTAGTGTTTGTTGCCTTCGGGTTTAACGAGTCGTTTGCCGGTGAACCGGGGCTGGACGATTTCCGTGACAAGCTGACCGGCTACGTCCGCCGGCTCACCACGCGTGCGTTCAACGGCACCATGGGTCCGCAGGTGGTGTTGGTCTCGCCCGTGGCCAACGAGAACACTCCGGGCGTCGATGCCGGCTGCCGCAACAATCCGCGAATCGCCGCCTACACCCGGGTGATGCGAGAAGTCGCCCAGGCCGAGCAGGTGGGTTTTGCCAATGTCTTCGGCGTCACCGAGCAGGTCGCCGCCGGCCGCGAGCGGCCGCTGACCATCAACGGCGTTCACTTGAACCATGCCGGTTACGATTTGTTTGCCAAGGCCCTGTACGAGCAGGTGTTTGGGGACTCGGCCCCTAAGGTGAACGAGTCGCTGCGTGAGGCGATTGTCGATAAGAACCGTCAGTATCATCGACGTTATCGGCCGCTAAACACCTTCTATTACACGGGCGGTCGCAACAAGGCGTATGGCTACCTGGACTTTCTGCCGGCCATGCGAAACTTCGACCTGATGGTCGCCAATCGCGAACGGCGGATCTGGAAACTGGCCGCCGGCGAGCAGGGGCCCGACGAGGTGGACGATTCGAATGTGCCGCCCCTGCCGCGACCACCGCAGAGCCGTGGGGCCAACGAGTGGCTGACGCCCGACGATCAGTTGAAAGCCTTTCAAGTGGACCCGCGCTTTGAAGTTCACCTGTTTGCCAGCGAGGTCGAGTTTCCCGAGATCGCTTGCCCGATTCAGATTCGTTGGGATGCCCAGGGCCGATTGTGGGTGAGTTGCTCGACGACCTATCCGCACGTGTATCCCGGCAACGAGCCGAGTGACAAGCTCGTGATTCTGGAAGATACCAACGGCGACGGCCGCGCCGACCGCTCGACGGTCTTCGCTGAAGGGATGCACATTCCGCTGTCGTTTGAGTTTGGCGATGGCGGTGTCTACGTCTCCGAGCAGCCGCATCTCACTTTCTTGAAGGATACCACCGGCGATGGTCGGGCGGATCATCGCGAGATCGTGCTTACGGGCTTTGGCACCGAAGACTCGCACCACTCGGTCCACGATATGACCTGGACACCCGACGGCGATTTGATCTTTCGGGAAGGAATTTTTCATCACTCCCAGGTCGAAACGCCCTATGGTCCGGTGCGGCAACGCAACAGCGGCTGGTTTCGTTATCAGCCCCGCGATCATCGCTTGGTCAGCTTCGGTAGCTATCCCAGCACTAACCCCTGGGGCGTGACCTTCGATCGTTGGGGGCAGCATCTCGCCAGCCATCCGGTTTACGCCGCCGCGTTCCATGCGTTGGATCCGCCCTATCCCGAGCAGAACCCGCGTCCCCAGGGATTGCAGGCTTATTCGGGCGTGTGCGGGCACGAGTTTGTCGATTTCGCGACTTTCCCCGAGGAGCTGCAAGACCACTTCATCAAGGTGCGCTACAAGCCCACGAATCGGGTGGAGATTCACCAATGGAAGGAAGGCCCGTTCGGGTATCACGAAGAGTACATCGGCGATTTGATTTTCTCGACCAATCTGAGTTTCATTCCCACCGACATTCGTTTCGGCCCGCGAGGCGACCTGTTCATTTGTGACTGGTTCAACCCGATCAAGGGCCATGCCCAGTACGCTCTTCGCGATGATCGTCGCGACCGACATTCGGGGCGAATCTGGCGGGTCACCGCCAAGGGCCGGCCCCTGCAAGACCCGCCGAACATCGCTGGGGCCGCGATCGACGAATTGCTGGAGTTACTTAAACGGCCCGAGTATCGCTATCGCTACTGGGCCAAGCGGGAGCTGCGGGAGCGCGACGCTGAGCAGGTCCGCGCTGCGCTGGAGGTGTGGGTGGCGGGGCTCGATCGCGATCACCCCGACTTCCGCCACCATCAGCTCGAAGCGGTGTGGGCCTACCGTTGGATTCACGCCGTGAACACCACGCTGGTTCGCGAGTTGTTGGAATGCGATGAACCGCGGGCCCGGGCGGCCGCGACCCAGCAACTGCGTTGGTGGCACGGCCATCTGCCCGATGCCATGGCCTTGCTGCGCGGGCGGATGAACGATCCGCATGCGATTGTGCGGATGGAAGCGGCCATCGCGGCCAGTTATATCGGTACGCATGAGGCCTTTGAGATTCTCTTGGAGGGCTTTCGGCATCCGCGTGATGGTCACCTGGCCTATGCTCTGGCGGCGTCGCTCCGCTCACACACCATCGCGAGGCACTGGAAAGATCAACCGCGCTACCAGGTCGAGCGATTACTCAAGCAGGCCAGCGGCGACGACGAGTTCAAGGAACCCACGCCCACGGCGGCCGAGCGGGCGTTTGATCGGCAGCGCGGCCTGAAACAAGTGAACATCTCCTGTATCCCCGAGCGCATGCTGTTCACGGTGGATGAGTTTGTCGTTCGTCCCGGGCAGCCCGTGAAGTTGGTGTTTACCAATCCCGATGCGACGGATCACAACCTGGTGATCGTGCGGCCGGGGGCGCTGGCCGAGGTGGGCATGGCGGCCAACGAGATGGCCAAGGACCCCCGCAATGCCAATTCCGACTTTCTGCCGCCTGGCCAGCGCGACCGGATTCTGGCGGCGACCACGATGATTGGGCCGACCCGCAATCGGCTGGTCGACGTGCTGCGGCTGACCGCGCCTGAAGAGCCCGGGCTGTATTCGTTTGTGTGTACCTATCCCGGGCACTGGGTGGTGATGAACGGGGTGATGGTTGTGGCTTCGTCGCCAGAAGAGCGCGAGCGGCTGTTGGCCGAGGCTGCGCCCAAGCTGGTGCAGGCCTGGACGATGGAGGATTTCGCCGAGTTGGAGGTTCCCCAAGATGAGAAGTCGGTGCAACTGGGGATGCAGGCGTTTATGAAAGCCCGCTGCCATCAGTGCCACGAGGTGGCCGGTCACGGTGTGAACCTGGGGCCGGATCTGCGGGAGGTCGTGAAGCGGTATCAGGGGGCCGAATTGCTCAAGCAGTTGATCGAGCCCTCGAGCACCATCCCCGAGGCTTACCGCACGTATCAGTTTTTATTGGAAGACGGCCGCGTGGTGACTGGCGTGATTGCCAAACAGGACGAGCAAGCCTATCAGGTGATGACCAATTTATTAACGCCGCACAGTTTGACCCACGTGAACAAGCGCGATGTCGAAGAGAAGATCGCCTCCACGGTCTCGGCCATGCCCGAAGGGTTGTTAAACGGGCTGACCCGCGAGGAGATCGTGCAATTGCTGGCCTACCTCGAACACGGCAACCTGGAGGCTCACGGCCCGGCCAGCGGTCCGCCAGGCCATGAGCATTGAAGCATCGAGGGTGTCAGTCGTTGAACCGCCAGTTCGGCCGTGCCTGGCTGACCGGATTCCGCCAGACATGGCCGATGGGGCCCGATCGCTCGTAGCCGTCCTCGCCCAGCGACTCGTCGGTGCTGTAGCGGGCGCGACCGGACTCGCGGTGGACAAACTCATACAGTGGTACCGTGGTCTCGGGCCGCTCGTCGGCATTCGCCGGATAGGCAAAGAAGCGGGCGTCTTCGACTTCAGTACGTTCCAGCGGGGCCGCACGCAGCCGCGGACCGCGGTCGGAGGGTTGGTCGACAAAGCCCACCAGGCCGGCGTGCCCCTGCGACTTGGCAAAGAAACTCAACCGGCCTTCCGAGCGGCCCAATTCGTAGCGGTGGACCTGGTTGTCGGCCACTTCGTACACACCCCGCGGCAGGTTGAGCCGCTGATCGTCGAGGTCCAGGCGATACATGAGCTGATTGTAATCGTACCGCGGCGTGACTCGCTCGTTGCCGGAGAACGTGTGCGTGTAGGTGCCTTCGAAGTAGATTACACGGCCGCCCTCTTGATCAAAAAACGGGTGATGCCGCGGATTGTAAAAGCTGTACTTGTCGTGGTTCACAATCTGTCGGGCGTAGACCCAGGGCCCCAGCGGGGTTTCGGCCTCGGCGTACCACACGTTGCCCAGGTAAGAACTCTCGCCGTACTTCTCCAGCATGATGGCAACATAACAGCCGCGGTATTCGTTCCAGGCAATCGAACCACTATGGCCAATCACCCGCCGACCTGTGTCGGCATCCTGAAAGGCAATCAACCGCTCCTCGGGTCGCAGCTCGCCGGACTCAATACGCTCGGCCTGCTGATCCTGAAACAACGCGGGTGTATTGGCCCGCCAGGCGTATTCGATTTGACCGTGCTCGTCGCGTTGAATCCGATAGCTTTTGCCGTCGGGATTGCGGACCAGGGGCGTGTAGCTTTCGTACTGCTGGGGGTTGCCCAGGGCTTTTTGCGTAGCGCGGACGCGGATTAAGGGAAATGGTCGGGCGATGAGCAGATGTTCGCTTCGGTCGGCATCGCGTACGGGCACCAAGTGGTCTTGACTGGGCAAGCCCACCGCCGGGCGTTCAAAGCGATTGACCAAATCGAACTTCTCGGCCTTGTCGTTCCACACGACCAGGCCCCAGTCGTAGGCTTCCAGGCCGTTGCGGATCTTGCTGTAAGTGGCATAGAGCCGTTCTTCGCCGGCTTCGTCGCGAATCACGGCCAGGCCGGCCGCCCAGGTGGGGCCATCGCCGGGCATCTGGCACACTGGGCGGACAAAGCCATCGTTGCCGGTGATGTAATCGAACTCGATGCCCTGCTCGGGCGGCAGCCCGCCATCGGCTGGCAGCGGGCTACTGGCCGAAGTCATGTGGAAACTGCCCAACGGATAACTTGCCCGGCTGGTGTCGCCCCAAAACCAGCGGACGCGCCCGCGATAAACAATCGAGGTGATGCTGTCGCAGCCCATGATGTGGGCCTGGCCGTTGGGATGCTTCAGCGGGGTCGGGCGGCCAAGGATCACCGAGTCGCGATAGATGCCCCGTCCGGTGACGCGGTACAGGCGTTCGGCGACATTGACGCGTTCGATGGGGAATCGCAGCGATCCGCCCGGTTCCAACTGGATCCGCCGTCCGCGAACGCCGAAACCATCGGGGTTGACCCGGTAGCCGTGGCTCTTGACGTGAAAGAAGACCTCTTGGCCCAGCAGACCGGGATCGGTGATCGCGATCAGGCCGTTGCTGTCGGTGACAAATAGTTCGCCGTCCACGGTGGTGAGTTCCACCAGCGGCACGCCCCGCCCGGTGTCGGAATCCACAATCTCGATGGCAAAGGGCCGTGGCAGCTCGTCGGCGGCGGTGGTCATTGCCAGAGCCAGCGTCATCAGGCTGGCCAGGATCGTGCGGCGCATGGGGGCACCTCCTGAGAACGGGGGCAGTCACAAAGCATCAATCGATCCGCACGCCTTTCGCGCGGAGCAAGTCACGCAGTTTCTCGCGCGCCAGGCGGAGGCGGCTCTTGGTGGTGGCGGTGCTGGTCTCCATGACCTCGGCCACTTCAGGAAGCGGGAGCCCCAGGAAATAGTGCGCTTGAAAGGTCAGCCGTTGCTCTTCGGGCAGATGCACCAGCAGGTCGCCAATCAGGTCGCCAATTTCATGATGATGGGCCTGGTCGGAGATGGAATCGTCGCCCGAATCCAGATGGGGCAGGTGATCGTCCTGGTCGCCGCCTTGCCGACCGCCCAGCAAGGCGTCGTAAGCCTCGCGGCGGACCGAGTCGATCAGCAGGTTGCGGGCGATGCGGTACAGCCAGGCCTTGAAGCGGCCCTGCGGGACGAAGCTCTTGGCATCGTGATAGACCTTCATCAGCACGTCGTGGGCCATGTCGTCGGCCATCACCCGACAGCGAACCGTTGGCGAGCGACTTTCGAACCACACCCGCAAACTGGAAAAGTAAATGCGGTAGAGTTCGTCGAAGGCGTCGATGTCGCCGTCGCGGAGGCGGAGCATCAGCTCGTCGTCGGATTGTGCTGGATCGTCGGACACCTTGTATTCCAAGCGGCATCAAGCAAGGAAGGGCCTCAGGTTGGTTGCCTCGTGCGACAACCCTCCTCGCCTGCCCCCTAAGGTAACGGCTGGCGTTGATCTGGGAAGCATCCCACCGTGACGAATTGAACCCGGCGCGGGAAAACCGGGTTCCGGGGTTCGGGCCGAGCGCTCCAAAAAGCGGAACGCGGCCCGACCCGCTGGCACAAGGTTTTGCCGAGGTGATGGTGGTGCAAGGTCTCAGGTCTCGACGCCGCGGACGACGATGCGATTGCCGCGGGCCTCGACCACTTCGATGACGGCGCCGCGTTCAATGAACTGGCCCTCGGCGACGACATCGACCCAACGGTCACCGATTTTGGCTTTGCCGGCGGGGGCCAATCGGGTGAGGGTCTGTCCCTTCTGCCCGATCATCGAGGCCGTTTGCTCGTCGAGTTCGTGCTGTTCCTGGGCGAGTTCCTGCTCGGTGGGCGGAGCCAGCATCAATTGGTTGAACAGCGGCGTATGGGGCAGATAGCGTTGCAGGACCATCCCGGCCGCCACCGAGGCCACGCCCGCCAGGAAGATGACCAGCAACGAACCGGCCATTTCGCGGATTTGGCCGGCATCGGTGGGAATCACAAAGGTCTGGCTGGCCAGCACCAGCGAGGTGATCACCAACAAGCCGCCAAAGATGCCAAACAGCCCAAACCCGGGTAACACAAAGATTTCCAGCAACAGGCACAGCACGCCCGCCCCGAAGAGGATCATTTCCAATTCGGCCAGGGTCCCGTTGAGCATCCGGCTCCAGAAGAACAGGGCCAGGCACAATCCGCCGACCAGGAAGCCCAGGCCGGTGGTGGGAGCCTGCATTTCGGTCCACAGGGCCATGATGCCCAAGAACAGCAGAAACGTGGCCACCCAGTCGTCGCGGAGGGTGTCGGCCAGGCGATCGGCCCAGCCCGGTTGCAGCCGGGGCGGATCGTAATCCAGGTCGAATTGGCGACGAACTTCGTCAAAATTGGCGGCCGTCCCGCTGGCAATGCGGAAGGTCTCGACGGCCTCGCGGGCGGGGATTTCCAGCGGATCGCCCGTCCCCCCAGCCACGCGATCCCCCTTCCGCCACTGGTCGGCGTCGGGTTGGGCCTCGGCCTCGGCTTCGGTCAAGAACCGCTCCAGCCCGCCGGCGCGTCGATAGCGAAAGACCTCGACATTGGGGCTGGTCAGGGCCTCGGCCAAGGCCGCCGGGCGGTACTTTCGCTGGGCAACTTCGCGGGCCACCGCCTCCACGTTGGAGGGCCGATCGTCCCCCGGAATCGTCGGCGAGGGGCCCCCAATCGTGGCGTCCGGGGCCATGATGATTTGATCGCAGGCCATGGCCACCACGGCCGCGTCGTAGCGGGCCTCGCCCTGAATGTAGGCCACCGTGTACAGGCGATTGGGATCCTCACGGGAGATCTCCTGGGCCAACAGCATGGTCTGCGACGGGTCGCCGCCGCTGCTGTCGATCACGAAGATCACCAGATTGTTCTTCTCGTTGCGGGCGCGATCGAACATCACCACGGCCTGACGGGCCTCTTCGCCCCCCAATTGGCCCACCAAGTGAATCTGCACCGCCCGACGGTCCCCGCTGGCAATGAACCGCTCGACCAGCGATTCGCGTCCCAGCCCGAGGGCCCGGGCGACAGCGGGCCGCTTATCTTCCAGCAGTTGGATGAAGCCCAGGTCCCGCCCCTTGAGGCCACTGAAGGCCGCCGCCTCGCCGCCGGCCACCAGCCAATCGGTCTGGCGGACGACGTGGTTTTGCGAGAATTCTTCCAGGTCGCCGCCCAACACAAAGTGCGGGCCCGTCTCGGTTTGCACCCGAAACAGCTCGATCCCCGGATCCAGCCACGCGCGGACAATCTCTTGGGGGACCGTTCCGCGTCCTCGGGCGATATCCAGACAGGCTTGAATACGATAATCGGCCACCCGACCGGTGGAGATGGGGCCGATGCGGGCCCCGTCGTCGCCGGTCATGATGATCTCGTCGCAGGCCAGTACGGGAATCAGGGAGTTGCCGCTGAGGCCCTCGGGCAGAAACGCCACCGTTTTGGCGAAGGCGACCTCTTCGCTGGAGAGGTACTCGGCCAGACTCAGGGCCCGACCAAAATCGGTGCGACCAGGACGAAAGTCGAACACCAACACCGCCGGCTGGCCTTGCTGACTGGCCAGCGCACGGGTCCGGCTGACGAGTTGCCGGATGCGGGCGTCGGACTCGTCGGACAGCGTCCCATCCACCGTAATAAACTGGCCAAGCGGCTGAGGCGTGTTGTCGTCGGCCTCGATGTGCGTCAGGTGCAGGCCGCACAACAACATCACGCTTCCGAGCGTCGCCGCCAGCCAGCGTGGCGGGGGCTGGGGGACCGGACTTTGCAGGGTGCTGGTCACGGAATCTCGTCTCCTCTGCCGAGCCAGGCCGTTGACCCGAGAGGACGGGCCGTGGCCTTCGATTTCCTTATAGTTTAGCCGCGGGGTCCGCCTGGGGGCCAGCACTCGGCGTGTTTTTGCTCGCGACTCGTGGCGCCGAGCCGCCCGGCTGGCCCATGCGGGACGCCCCTGCTTAGAATACACTCAAGCAAGGCGGGTCTCCTAAATGGTATCCCCCGAAAGGTCGAGCTTGCCCCGTCGGGGCAAATCGTCGCGAACGGCGGATCCCGACGGACAACGTCTCGACGGTATTGTTCGCGACCCGTCTACGCGAGGAAAGCCACTTGGCTGGGGCGAATGTCGGGGCACGCGCCGCAACACTGGGCACGCACAAGAGAAACGGATTGCCAACACAGGATCAAATCCCGACCGGACGGGCCGGCCCAGGTCGCGAATCGAGTCCCAAGTCCCGCCGCCTCTGCCCCCAATGCTGGGCATGGGCCGCAATGCCCACAATCTCACAAGAGCCCCCCGCGAACGCACCCCCTGAAATGACGGACCTGGGAGCACGCGACTGCCATGCCTGAACTGATTCTGCGACCGATCTACGACGGCTGGGTGCTGATCTTGGTGGGGCTGTTGTTGCTGGCCTCGATGATCTCCATTCGGGCGGTGGCCCCGAGGCTCCGCGGTTGGCAGATCGCGATGCTGATCGTGTTGCGGTTGCTGGTCGTGTTGCTGGCGTTGTTCGCCATGCTGCGGCCGTTGCTGCAGTATGCCGATGTCGAGAAGCAGCCGGCGGTGTTCACCTTTCTGGTGGACAAAAGTCGTAGCATGGGCGTTCGCGACGAAGCCGGCGGCAAGAGCCGCTGGGAGGCCCTCCGCGAGTCGATTCGCCAGGTCCGGCCCACGCTGGATCGGCTGGACGAGGACCTGGACATTCAGTTCGGCTTTTTTGATGCCGAGACCGAGTTCCGCGCCTACCTGGGCAACCAGTTCGAACTACCCGAGGAACCCACCGGCGACCAGACCGCCTTGGGCGCGGCCATTGGCGATGTGCTCCGCGAGAACTCGGGCAAGACCCTGGCGGGAATCGTCTTGCTCAGCGATGGCGCCCAGCGCGCGCTGGGCGAGCGCAACGTGCCGCCCGACACCTTTGCGGCTCAGATGCAGCAGGCGGGGATTCCCCTGTTTGCGGTGGCCTTTGGCAGCGACGGCGCGTCCTCGGCCCGGGATGTGGCCGTGACTGAGTTGCTGGTCAATCCCACGGTGTTTGTGCGAAACGAGTTGGTCGCGCGGGCCCAGGTACGGGTCTCGGGCTTTGTGAATCGTCGCATTCCGGTCGAGCTTTTGTTCGAGGATTCGGCCGGCGAGATGGTCGTGGTCGATCAGCAGGAAGTGCGCGCGACCACGGACGACGCGATTCTGCCGGTCGAGCTGTCGCACATCCCCGAGGTCCCCGGCGAGTACAAGCTGACCGTGCGCGTGCCGACGCAAGACGGCGAACTGGTCGAGACCAACAACGAGATCAGCACCTTTGTCACGGTCCGCAAGGGTGGCGTGAACGTGCTGTATCTGTTTGGCAGTCCGTTGCCCGAACACAAATTCCTGCGGTGGAGCCTGGCAAGTTCCGAAAACATCCAGCTCGACGCTTACGAAATCAATTTTCAATCGCAACGGCCCCTGACCGCCCTGCCGGCCACGGTGTTTGAACCGGGGCGCTACGATGTTTACATTTTGGCCGATGTCGATCGCAAAGCCTTTACGCCCGAGCATCTGAAAACCTTTCACGAACTGGTCAGCAAGTCGGGCGCGGGTTTCATGATGACTGGAGGACTGCACAGTTTTGGCCCCGGCGGTTGGCAACGGTTGGGCGTAAAGCCCTCGAAAGAGTTGCGCACCCAAGCTGCCGATTACTTGGGCTTGCTGCCCTTGGCCATGGAAGAGACCGAGCGGCAGGATCCCAATGCCCAAGTGGCTCGCAAGTTGCACCTCGAAGGCTTGCAGCGAATGCGGCCGACGGCCAGCGGCCGGCGGCATTACGTGATGCTGCTGGATCGCGAGACCCAAAACGAACAGGCCTGGGAGGCATTGCCACCGCTGAAGGATGCCAATCGCTTTCCGAAGCTGGCCGCCGACCGGGCCCCCTTGGCCCAGATTCTGGCCGTCAACGAGAACAATGACCCGCTGCTGATGGCCCACGAGGTCGGCGGCGGTCGCGTGCTCGCCTTTGCCGGCGACAGCACCTGGCGATGGTGGATGCAAGGCCACAAGCGCGAGCACACCCGCTTCTGGCGGCAGACCATTCTGTGGTTGGCCAAGAAGGACCAGGACGAAGACTCGGGCGTGTGGATTCGCCTTTCCAGTCGTCGGCTGTTTCCTGGCGAGCGGGTCGAGGTGACCACCGGCGCGCAGAACGAGGCCGGCGATGCCTTGCCCGATGCCGAAATGCAGGCCAAGGTCATTCAGCCCGACGGCACCGAACGCCCCTTGAGTCTGCCGCCCGAGGGCGAGCGGCGGCAGGCGGTGTTTCTGGAGACCGAGCAGCCGGGCGATTACACCGTGGAGGTCGAGGCGCGGCACAATGGCGAGTTGCTGGGCACGTCGACGGCGCGGTTCTTGGTCGTCTCGACCGATCTGGAGATGGACGATCCGCGGGCCGACCCCGACTTGCTGGCACGACTGGTGACCCTCACTGGCGGCCGGCGGCTGGTTCCCGAGCAACTGCCAGGACTGCTGCAGGAACTGGCCGACAAGGGCTTGAACAACGAGACCGAGATTTTCACCCGGGTCGAGTTGTGGGACAACTGGTACGTACTGCTGGGCTTCTGCGGCCTGCTGGGCCTGGAGTGGTACTTGCGGAAACGCTGGAACTTGGCGTGATGACGTGTTCCCGGTACGTGTCGGACCGACGGCTTTATGAATCCTTCGCAGCCCTTGAATCGAAATTCGTGGCACTGGTGGCTTGTCCACCAGTGTGTGGCTCAGTCGGACAGTGCCGCCTACGTTGCCCGTGTTCGAGGAGCTTCGCGGGCAGGAGTGAAATGGTAGCAGGCGGTGTCAAACACTGGTGGACAAGCCACCAGTGCCACAAGCTTGAAATCCCGTTCGCCGTGTTGCGCTGCAAACTGTGACATCCCCCCATTGAATTGACATTCGTTCGTCGCCAGCGATGGGCCCTGCCTGAGTGTGTGTGAATCGCTGGCCTTTCATTCAACGCATGGACGCGCCCATGAGTGAACCCGACCGCGGATCGTGGCTGAGCGGTTGGGTCCCCACGGCCCTGGGAACGTTGACGAGTCGGCTGATGGGGCTGTTCCGCGCTGCGGCCACCGCGGCGGTGCTGGGCCTGGCTCCGCGGGGCGTGAGGGACGCTGT
>JBJHDE010000008.1:0-22918 GCA_050486385.1 Planctomycetales bacterium
GTCGCACGCGCAGGAGGACAACGCGCATGACCCGCATCACCCGTACCGCCGGCCGCCTGGCCGCGCTGGCCGCCGCCCTCGTCATGGGCAGTCAGGCCATGGCCGCCGATCCGCTTAAGGTCGGCTTCGTCTATGTCGGCCCGGTGGGCGACCACGGCTGGTCCTATCAGCATGACCACGGCCGCCAGGCCATCGAGGCGCATTTCGGCGACCGCGTGACCAACCCCAACGTCCTCCTGCTGGGCGCCGACGAGCATTCCGCCATGGATGCCCTCGGGATGACCGAGAGCCCGACCTTTGTGCAGCGATTCGATGAGGACGAGCGGGACGCTGGCGATTCTGAAATCCTGCTGGGCGAGCGCGAGGGGTCCGAACTGGACGCCTACGCCGAAGATGCCAACGCCGACACCGCCCTGGGCATGGCCCCGGCGGACGCCACCGGCAGTGGCAGCGACGTCCAGTTGACGCACTCCGGCGACCTAGGCGACGAAAGCGATGTGCGGATGGTCAAGAGCGACCACGCCATCGGCAGCGACGCCAGCTTCCTGGACCTGGCCAGTGCCGAGGAATCCGGCAGCGAGGTCTTGTCGGATCCCGCGTCGGAAGTCCGCGTGGGCCCGCTGGAAGGCGTTCACGACCTGACCGATGGCCAGACCGATGCCGCCGATCAGGATGTGACCGAAGACGAGTTCGTGTTCGGCGGCGGCGCGACCTCGGACGTGCTGGCGGGCGGCTCGATCGTGGATCTGACCGGCGACTCGGGATTGATGGCCGACGATTCGCTGAGCGCGCCGCCCGAGTCGGGTGTCACGCTGGACAGCAGCGGCGAGTTCGATGACGACTCGATCGATATTGGCGACTCGCAGTTGGTCTCGCTGGATAGCGAAACGGCGTCGCCGTCCTCGACCGGCGACGACGAAGAGTTTGTGCTGGAAGGCGGCTTTGGCAGCGACGTGACCATCGATGCCTCGGACAGTGGCATTGGCATCGGTTCGGATGTGGGCGCCGTGGCCGGCAGCGGCATCGACCTGGGCAGCGATCCGAACGCGGCCCTCGGTAGCGGAATTGAAGAGTTCGTCTTGCAGCCGGGCCCCGCCAGCGGCATTGACGCCAGCAGCAGCGATGACGACAGCGGCTCGCAGGTCATCGCCCTGGACGAAGACAGCGACGAGTTCAACGAGAGCCAGCCCACGATGCTGGGCGGCGAGATCTCGGAGGCCGCCGGCCCCATGCTGGGCGGCGAGGACCTCGACGCCCAACCGGCCTTCGATGCCCAACCGGCTTACGACGCGGGGCCCAGCCCCACGCCCACTCCGGCGGCGGCCGCCGCGGGCATGACCTACGGTGGCGTGCCCGTCCTGGAAGCGCCCGAGGAGGCCTTCTCGCCCTTGCAGATTCTCTCGCTCACGGTGACCACCTTGCTGTTGGTGGTCTCCAGCCTGGTGATGGTCGATCTGGCCACCAACGCCTGGCAATGGAGCGAGGCCTCGATGGGCAAGGGCATCATGGACTTCTTGATCAACACCATCAAGAAGTAAGCCATATCAAGTATTTGGCCATCGCGCGGCGGCAGCCCGCAGCCGCCAAGCAACACCTTACGCGCCCGGTGGACCGAAGCCTCCTCCGCCGGGCGTTTCAATGATCAGCCCCTCGCCCGCGGCCGCCGTGTAACGCACACTGCCGGCCAATGGCTCCTGTTGGCCATCGGCATGCACTCGGGTGTGCCGACCCACGGCCCCGGGGGCTCCGCCGGCCAAGCCATAGGGCGGATAGTCGCCGCGACGCTGGGCCAGAATCGCCACGTCCAACGCCCGCAAGAACGTCAGGTGCCGTCGCACCCCGTGGCCGCCACGTTGCCGACCGCCGCCGCCCGAGCCAGCGCGGATCGCAAAGGCTTCCAATCGCACGGGAAAGCGGGCTTCCAGCACTTCTGGATCGGTGAGGCGGGTGTTGGTCATGTGGGTCTGCACGGCGTCGGCCCCTTCCCAATCGGCCGTGGCGCCCGAACCGCCGCAGATGGTCTCGTAGTAGCCGAACGTGGCATCGCCGAAGGTCAGGTTGTTCATGGTTCCCTGGCTGGCGGCGGCCAGTTGCAAGGCGCCAAACAGCACATCCACAATGCGTTGGCTGGTCTCGACATTGCCGCCCACCACGGCGGGGCTGGACTCGGGCGTGGGGCCTGGCCGCGGGTTGAGCAGGCACTCGGGCAGCACGATGCGGACCGGGTCGAGCACACCTTCGTTCAGGGGAATCGGTTCGTCCAACAGCACCCGCAGGGTGTACAGCACGGCGGCGTTCACGATCGCGGCGTTGGCGTTCAGGTTGCCGGCGACCACCGGATCGGTGCCCGTGAAGTCGATGGTGGCCGAGTCGCCGTGAATCGTAATTGCCACGGCAATTGTGCTGCCATCGTCCAGGTGATCGGCAAACCGTCGTGTCCCGTCGGGCATGGCTCGCAGCACCTGCCGCAGCTTGTCGGCGGCGGCCTGTTGGATGAACTCCATGTAGCGGCGGATCGTCGGCCAGCCGTAGTGATCGATCAATTGCAACAGGTCGGTGGCACCCCGTTGGTTGGCCGCGACCTGGGCCAGCGTGTCGGCCAGGTTGTCCTCGACCCGCCGCGAGGGATAAGGCCCGCCGGTCAGCAGTTCGCGGAAGGCCTGCCAGTGCGGTTGGCCGGCGGCAATCAGGCGGAAGTTGGCAATCAGCACGCCCTCTTCGGCCAGGTTGGTTGAGAACGGCGGCATGCTGCCCGGCTGGATTCCACCTAATTCGGCATGATGCGCGCGGCTGGCCGTGAAGAACAACAGCTCTTGGCCGGCGGTATCAAACACCGGGGTGATCACCGTGACATCGGGCAGGTGCGAGCCGCCACGGTAGGGATCGTTCGTCACGTACACATCGCCGGACGCCAGATGGGGATGTTCGGCCAGCAGGTGGCGAACCGTCAGGCCCATGGCGCCCAGGTGGACGGGAATATGCGGTGCGTTGACCACCAGGCGGCCATCGGCCGTGAACAGCGCACAACTGAAGTCCAATCGCTCTTTGACATTCACGCTGCTGGCCGAGTGCCGCAGGGCGATGCCCATCTGTTCGGCAATGCCGGCAAAGCGGTTGTTCAACACCTCCAGCAACACCGGGTCGGGTCGATTGGCCGCATCAGCCGGCACGCTGCTTGTCAGGCCGTCGGTCTCGCCCTGGGCCGAGCTATCGTGCAGGTCGGTCAGTAGCAACTCGCCGTGGGGTCGTACGACGGCCTGCCAGCCGGGTTCCAGCACCGTGGTGCTGACCCGCTCGGCGATGATCGCCGGTCCCGCCAATGAATCGCCTGGGGCAAGTTCCGCGCGATCGTACCATGGCACCTGGCCACGGCGACCGCCCAACGAGGCCGCGACCCATCCGGCTGGCTCCAGCGGTCGCCCGCGTGCGGGCAAGCTGGGCCAGGCAACCTCGGCGGCGGCGGCCACGACCTCGACCCGCACGGCGCCGCACTCCAACGCCCGTTGGTTGTGAATGTAGCCGAAGCGGCGGTGATGTTCGGCCTCGTAAGCCCGTCGGGCCCAGGCGGCCAGTCGCTCGGGCGAAGCCAACTCGTCGGTGGGGACATCCAGCGTGAGGTACTGGTCGAGCCCGGCGTAGCGAACTTCCAAACGCGGAACGATGGTCAGTGCTTGGTCTTCGACACCTTCGGCCCGAAGCTCATGCCGACCGCGTTCGGCCAGCTCGGCCCACAGCTCGGCGGCCCGCGCACAGACCTCAGACGTGCAAGCGGCCTGCAAGCTGGCGGCGTGGTGCCGCGACATTGGGGCCAGACCCATGCCCACGGCGCTCAACAGGCCAGCGTCGGGGTGATTCAGCACTTGCCGGATTCCCAACTCGCGGGCCACTGCGCAGGCATGCTGATTGGCCGCCCCGCCGAAGGCCACCAGCACATGGTCACGCGGATCGTAACCCTTGGCCAGCGAGACGCTGCGAATCGCCTCGACCATGTTGGCGTTGGCCACCCGCAACAGCCCTTCGGCCAGCGCATCGGCCTCGGGCGTGGGTTGGCCGGCCTGGCGGAGTTGCTCGGCCAGCTCGGAGAGCCGCGCCTCGACGGCGGCGAGATCCAAGGGAAAGGGGAATCGCTCGGCCGGTACGCGACCCAGCCAGACGTTGAGATCGGTCACGCACAACGGACCGCCCCGGCCATAGCAAGCTGGGCCCGGATCGGCTCCGGCGCTGGCGGGGCCGACCACCAACTTGATGCCATCAAAGCGGCAGATGCTTCCGCCGCCCGCGGCGACGGTCTCGATGGCCATCATCGGAGCGGCGATCCGCACGCCGGCCTTTTGGGATTCGTAATCCAAGGGGAACTGGCCGGCCCAGCGGCTGACGTCGGTGCTGGTGCCGCCCATGTCGAAGCCAATGGCCGCCGTAAACCCGTTGGCCTGGGCCACCCGCGCCATGCCCACCGTGCCGCCGGCCGGTCCGCTGAGTAGGCTGTCCTTGCCGGTGAACTCGCTCGCGGCGACCAGCCCGCCGGCCGAGGTCATCAGCCGGAAGGAACTTCCCGGCAAGTCAGCTTCCAAGCGGGCGATGTAGTCTCGCAGCACGGGATTCAGGTAGGCGTCGACCAATGTGGTGTCGGCCCGTGGCACCAGCTTGGCGATGGCCGAGACTTCGTGCGAGAGACTCACCTCGGCAAAGCCCAACGACCGCGCCACCCGACCGATCAGGCGTTCGTGCTCGGGAAAGCGGGTGGCGTGCATCAGACACACGGCCAGCGAATCGAAGCCAGCGGCGGGCAACTCGGCCAACACCCGGCGGACCGCGGCTTCGTCAATCGCCTGCACGATCTGGCCGTCGGCGGCAATGCGTTCGTCGATCTCGACGACATGCTCGTACAACGGCGGTGGCAGGCGAATCGACCGGGCGAACAACTCGGGGCGGTTCTGGTAGCCAATCCGCACGGCATCGGCCAAGCCGCGGGTCGTCGCCAACACGGTGCGGGCCCCACGACGGGTGAGCAGGGCATTCGTGCCGCGGGTGGTTCCCAGACGAACCCGCACCGGCGGCACGTCGGCATCGCCCGGCAGGCCCAACAGCCAGCGAATGGCGACCACGGGGGCTTCGTATTGGCCGCCCAATTCGTAACGTTGGCCGGGACTCAGTTGCTGGGGAGGTGGCTCGGCCAGGGTGAGTTCGCCAGTCGCGGCATCGAACGCGGCCACGCTCGTGCGGTGGGCGAGACGGCCATCGGCGTCGTACAGCGTGCAGGGGGCAGCCCGCCAAAAGTCTGGGGGATCGACTCGGCGGGCGGGATCGCGGAAGCCGCCGACTGGGTCAACCGAGGCGATCGTGCCTGGCGTCCGCCCACTGGACAGCAGCTTGTGCCGGTCCAGCCGGCCATCGGGCCAGCGGACCAGGCAATCGGTGAAGGTCCCGCCCACATCAATCCAGAAAGTTGGCTCCGCCGGCATGGCCGCTCCGCGAGTTGGACACTGGCTGGTGGCACTCCCCGACAGTCTGGACCGCTGCCGCCAAGATGAAAAGGTGGGGGCCGACGCGATTGACTTCGCCCGGACTTCGGTTACAGAACACTCGCGTGGCTACGCCGTGCCGAGCGGCTGGGCTGGTTTCCCATCGACGGGCCGCGAGCGGTCCGTTCTTCCTTTTGGGTGCATGGTGTCCGAGCCCTCCCCGTCCGCCGGTGTGCGCTATCCAGGATTGACCGAGGCCGCGGTCCTGGCCAGCCGGCGCGAGCACGGCACGAACCGCCTCTCGCCCCCGAAGCGGACCCCGTGGTGGCGGCTGTTTCTGGAGAAGTTCGATGACCCGGTGATCCGCATCCTGATGATCGCCGCGGCGATTGCCATCGGTGTGGGCGCGCTGAACGGGCATTACCTTGAGGGTGTGGGCATCCTGGTGGCCATCCTGCTGGCTACCGTGTTGGCCTTTCTCAACGAGCACCGCGCCCAGCGAGAGTTCGACATTCTCAACCGGGCCAGCGACGACGAGCCCGTGCGGACCATTCGCGCTGGGGCCTTCACGCAGGTGCCCAAGAGCGACTTGGTCCGTGGCGACATCGTGTTGGTTGAGGCTGGGGACGAACTGCCGGCCGACGGCGAAGTGCTCGAAGCGGTGAGCCTCGAAGTCAACGAGAGCCGACTCACCGGCGAACCCGTGCCCGTCGACAAACGGCCCAGTGGCCCGCCACGGCCCGACGACGCCGAAGCCACCTACCCGCCGCACCGCGTGTTGCGGGGCACCACGGTGGCCGATGGCTATGGCACAATCCGGCTGACGGCCGTGGGCGATGCCACCGAGATCGGCCGCACGATGGAAGAATCCACCCGCGAGACCGAACTGGAGACGCCGCTCAACCGGCAGCTTGGGCGACTCAGCCAGGTGATCGGCGTGGTGGGCCTGGCGGTGGCCACCGCCACGTTCTGGGCCTTGGTCGTCCAAGGAGGCCTGACCGGCCGCTTGACGCTGGAAGCCGGTCAGTGGCTGGTGTTTGGCATCCTGGCCAGTGGCGTGGTGCTGGCCATGGCCCGTGTGTGGCTGCCGATTGCGTGGGATTGTTTCGAGTTGTTGGGCCTCGGCCGTAGGCCCGAGTGGGTCGCACGCTCGACCTTGGTCCGTTGGCTGCAAGTGGTGCTGGTGGCGGCGGGCCTCACGACGGCGGGGCTGGCAATCGCCTGGGCCAACGGCTGGATCCCCGAGGACCCCAACCAGTGGCTGCCCCGCAAGGAGGCCACCACGCTGTTGGCCTACTTCATGATTGCCGTCACGATCATTGTGGTCGCCGTGCCCGAGGGCTTGGCCATGAGCGTCACCCTGAGCCTGGCCTACAGCATGCGCCGGATGGCGGCCGCCCAAGTGCTGGTCCGCCGACTGCACGCCTGCGAGACCATCGGCGCGGCCACCACGATTTGCTCGGACAAAACCGGCACGCTGACCAGGAACGCCATGCGGGTGCGGGACGCCGTGTTCCCGCTGTTGGGCGATGCCACGCTGGATGAGGCCCCCGCCTCGACCCGGCAACTGCTGGCCGAGGCCATCAGCATCAACACCACGGCCCACTTGGCCGAGCCCCACGCCGCCGCCGAGCGCGTGCTGGGCAATCCCACCGAAGGCGCCTTGCTGCTGTGGCTCGAAGCCGCGGGCGTGGGCTACTTGGAGCCTCGCTCGGCAGCGACGATCCTTGATCAGGCCCCGTTCAACACCGAACGCAAATTCATGGCCACCCTGGCCCGCGACGCCGACGGTCAAGGCTGGCTGCACGTCAAGGGCGCGCCCGAGATCGTACTGGCGGCCTCCGAGCACGTCGCCACATCCGACGGACCCCAGCGGTTGGGCGACGCCCGGCGTGAGGAAATCGAAAACGCCTTGCGCCAGCGGCAACGGCGAGGCATGCGGACCTTGGCCCTGGCCTATCGCCGGCTGGACGGGGACGAACCCGACACCGCCGCCGAGAACCTGGCCCAGCGGTTGGTATGGCTGGGCTTTGTCGGCATCGAAGACCCTTTGCGACCCGAAGTCCCGGCGGCCATCGAACAGTGTCGGCGGGCGGGCGTGCATGTCAAAATCGTGACCGGCGACAACCGCGACACCGCCCTGGAAATCGCCAAGCAGATTGGCATGTGGGCCCCCGACGACCGCCTGGAGCAGTACATCCAGGGCCCCGAGTTTGCCGCGCTCGATGAGTCCGAAGCCCAGCGGGTGGCGGCTGACCTCAAGGTGCTCAGTCGGGCGCGACCGTCCGACAAGCTGCGGCTGGTCAGGTTGCTTCAGCAACAAGGGCAGATTGTGGCCGTCACCGGCGATGGCACCAACGACGCCCCGGCGTTGAACCACGCCGATGTGGGCCTGGCCATGGGCCGCACCGGCACTTCGGTTGCCAAGGAGGCCAGCGACATCATTCTGTTGGATGACTCGTTCCCCAGCATCGTCAACTCGATTCTGTGGGGCCGCAGCCTGTACGAGAACATTCAGCGGTTCTTGCTGTTTCAGCTCACCATCAATGTCGCGGCGCTGTTGATCGCCTTCAGTGGTCCGTTCATTGGGGTGCAACTGCCGCTGACCGTGATCCAGATGCTGTGGATCAACCTGATTATGGACACCTTCGCCGCCCTGGCCCTGGCAACCGAGCCACCCAATCCGGCGGTGCTGGAGCGTCCGCCGCGGGGACCACGCGACTTCATCGTGACCCCCAGCATGGCGGTGGGGATTTTCGGAACCGGCCTGGCCTTCGTTGGGGTCCTGTTGGGGGTGCTGGTGTACTTCCAGAATAATAGCGTCACGGCCATGTCGCCCGGGGGCCTAATCGAGCGGGTGACGCCCTGGGAGCTGACGGTGTTTTTCGCCCTGTTTGTGTTCATGCAGTTTTGGAACTTGTTCAACGCCCGGGCCTTGGGGCGAAATCGCAGTGCCTTGGCGGGTCTGGGCGAGAACCCGAGTTTCGTGCTGATCGCGATTGGCATTTTTGGCGGGACCATCTTGGCGGTGCAATTTGGGGGCCAGGAGGTGTTTCGCACGGTGCCGCTGGACCTCACCACCTGGGGGGCGATCCTGGGGGCCTCGTCTCTGGTGCTATGGATTGGCGAGGCGATTCGCTGGGCCTCGCGGCGGCCCAAGAACTTGGCCGGGGGCATCCGAGCGGGGGCGAGTTCGGAACTGGCCTCGGTCCCGTGAGGGCCCGACCGGCGGCCTGCGTCAGGGAGCACACCCGGGGGGCCGCATTGACAACCCGGCGGGCGTAGATAAACCCTACGGAGACTTCCTTTTCCAACAAACACAGTTGCTCCCCCTGCTGTTAGGAGACGTGCTCATGACTTTGGTCCAGAAACCGGCACCTGCGTTCAACACCCAGGCGGTAATGACCGACGGTTCGTTCCGCGAGCTGTCGCTGGCGCAGTTTCAGGGTCGCTACGTGGTGCTGTTCTTCTGGCCGTTGAACTTCACCTTCGTTTGCCCGACCGAGATCATCGCCTTCAGCGAGAAGGCCGGCGAGTTCGAGAAGCGGAACTGCCAGCTCCTGGGCTGCTCGACCGATAGCCACTACTCGCACCTGGCGTGGCGGAACATGCCGCGGAACCTGGGCGGCATTGGCGAAGTGGGCTTCCCGTTGCTGGCCGACACCAGCCGCTCGATTTGCGAGAGCTACGGCGTGCTGCTGCCCACGGGAATCGCCCTGCGGGGGCTGTTTTTGATCGACAGGGAAGGCGTCGTGCGGCACGAGACCATCAACGACCTGCCGCTGGGTCGCAACGTCGACGAGGCCCTGCGGATGGTGGACGCCTTGCAGTTCTTCGAAGAAAACGGCGAAGTCTGCCCCGCCAACTGGACCAAGGGCGACAGCGGCATGAAGCCCGAACCCGACGGCTTGAAGCAGTACGCCGAGAATTACTACAAGTGAGCCGGCCGCAACGGTCCTGCCTGACGGCTACGGCCTGATGAGTCGTCGGCAGATGAGTCGTCCGGCGTGGCCTGATGAGTGGATGAGCGGTGGCCGGGGCTTGTCCCCCCGGGGCGGTGTGAGTTAAGGTGCGGGCTTTGCGGTTGCCCTATCGGCAAAGTTTGCGGAGCCGAACTGGTCGCCGCCATGCCGCGTACCAGAAAAGCATCCCGCCTGGGCCCGGTTGGCCTGGGCGGCAGCCCTCCCCCTCGGAGTGTTTGATTGCTCATGAGCACCCCGACCGATGCCGCGAATGAGACGTTGATGATCGAGGCCGTCGGCCTCAGCAAGTATTATGGTCACTTTGCCGCCTGCGAAGATGTGACCTTTCAGGTGGCCCAGGGCCAGGTGGTGGCCTTCCTGGGCCCCAATGGTGCCGGCAAAAGCACGACCATGAAGCTGCTGACCGGCTACCTGAGTCCCTCGGCCGGGGTCTCGCGGATTGCCGGCCACGACATGCACTCCGATCGCCTGGCCGGCGCCAAGCGGTTGGGCTATCTGCCCGAAAACGGGCCGCTGTATCCCCACATGACGGCCCGCGAGTACCTGGCCTTCGTGGCCGACGCCCGGGGCGTCCGCGGCAGTTACCGTCGCAAGCGGATCGAGGAGGTCATTGACCAATGCGATCTGGGCGAGGTGATTGGCAAGCCGATCGGCAAGCTGAGTAAGGGTTATCGGCAGCGGGTGGGCATGGCCTCGGCTTTGCTGCACGAGCCCGACGTGCTGATCCTGGACGAGCCGACCGCCGGCCTGGATCCCAATCAGATTGCCGAGGTCCGCGACAACATCCGCGAACTCGGCAAGAGCAAGACCATTTTGTTGAGCACGCACATCTTGCAAGAGGTGCAAGCCATGTGCAATCGCATCGTTTTCATCAGCCAGGGGCGGGTCGTGTTTGACGGCACCCCCGACGCCTTGCTGACCGATGGCCGCAGCCTGGACGAGCACTTCCAGGAACTCACCTCCGCCGAGCAGGTCGTGGCCTGAGCCCGCTGGCTGGCCCCTCCCGCGTTGGACCCGTTGCCGCTAATGCCCCGCGACACGCGAAACCGACCATGAGCCCAAACGTTACGCTGGCCATTTTCAAACGGAATTTCTTGGCCTACTTCACGAACCCAACCGGGTACGTCTTTATTTGTTTGTTTGTGTTGCTCACGGCCCTGGCCGCCTTTTTCGTCGACGAGTTCTGGGCCAGCAACCTGGCCAACTTCGACCAGCTCAATAGCTGGTTTCCGTTGATCATGCTGCTGTTCATTCCGGCCATCACCATGAGTGTCTGGGCCGGCGAGCGCAACGAAGGCACCGACGAGGTGCTGCTCACCCTGCCGGCCAGCGACTTGGATGTCGTGTTGGGCAAGTACCTGTCGGCGGTGGCCATCTTTACGGTCAGCCTGCTGTTCAGCACGACCAACATTCTGGTGCTCAGCTACCTGGCCAGTCCCGAGGCGGGCTCCGATCTGGCCGTCGTCGGGCCGGATTACGGCGTGATTCTGGCCAACTATGTGGGCTACTGGCTGGTCGGCCTGGCGATGGTGGCCATTGGTATGGCCGCGTCGTTCTTGACCAGCAACTTGACCATTGCCTTCATCCTGAGCCTGCTGTTCAACACCCCGCTGGTGGCCCTGTACTGGGCGCGGTCGGTGATCACCTCGCCCACGCTGGCCGACATCGCCCGGGCCGGCAGCATTGGCGAGCGTTTCCAAGACTTCGGCCGCGGCCTGATCACCCTGAGTTCGGTGGTCTACTTCGTGGGCATCGCCGTGGCCTTGCTGTACGTGTGCATGGTGCTGATTGGCGAGCGGCACTGGGGCAGCACCCACCGCTCGCGCAGCGGCCAGACGAAGAACGTGTCGGTGGTTGTGCCCACGAGCCTGATTGTGCTGTTGATTGCCGCCAGCCTGGTGGGCCTGTTGGCCAGCCTGATTATGACGGCTCGAACCGACTCGGGCTTGTCCCAGTGGGACTGGATTCTTTTCCTGCTGGGTTTCTTGGTCTGGCTGGCGGTGGTCAGCGTGGCCGTGTGGTTTTTGCGTCGGCGAGGCGAGCAGTTTCTACTGCGGATTCTGGCGATGATCGTGATCGTCGGCAGTCTGGTGGCCCTGGCCCAGCAGAGCGATGCCGCCCTGGATCTCAGTAGCGAGCAACTCAGCACGCTGTCGCCCAAGACCCGCGAATTGCTGACCAACCTGCGGGGCGACTCCGGCACGGTGGCCGACGAGCCAGCTTCCACCGAGACCGAAGTCTTCGGCTCCGCCGGACTGCGCCAACGCGACGGGGCCTACTCGGGTGCGTTCATGCGATTCACCTCGGGCGAGCTTCGCGGACAGGTCCGGCAGATCCTGTCCTACGATGGCCAGTCGCGGCGCTTCCAACTCGACCGCGACCTGCCCCACCCGCCGCCGGCCGGCACAAGCTTCATCATCGAGCGACCGCCGATCACCATCGAGGCCTTCATCAGCCCCGAAGTCCCCGAAGAGTACGTGCAGACACGGCTCAACCTGCTGACCATGCTGCGGCGATTCCAATCCATTGGCGGGCGGCAAATTCAGGTCCGGGTCTACGACACCGAACCGGCCAGCGATGCCGCCGCCATTGCCGAAGAGCAATTCGGCATTACGCCGCGGAACGTGCCGGGGCGAAGTCGGGGCAGCGTGACCGTCCGCGAGGTGTTTCTGGGTGTGGCCGTCACCAGCGGGGCCCAACCGCCGGTAATCACGCGATTCTTCGATCGTGGTCTGTCGCCCGAGTATGAACTCATCCGCAGCGTGGCCACGGTCAGCCAGCAGGAGCGGCGGCGGATTGGCGTGGTCCGCACCGATGTGCCCTTGTTCGGCGGCTTCAATCCGATGACCTTCCAGCCGTCGGAAGACATGCCGATCATCAGCGAACTCCGCAAGCAGTTCGATGTCCAGGAGGTCGATCTCAGCGAACCGGTCCAGCCCGGCCAGTACGATGCCCTGATGGCCGTGCAGCCCTCGGCCATGGACCCCGAACACCTGGACAACCTGCTGGCCGCCATCGAGGCCGGCGTGCCCACGGCCATCTTTGAAGACCCGTTCACCTACATGGACGAGATGATGGGCCACTTCGTGCCGGGCACCAGCCAACCCCGCCGCAACCAGTTTGCCGGGCCGTTCGGCGGGGGGCCGCCGCCGGACAAAGGCGACATCAACAAGCTTTGGCGACTGTTGGGCGTGGTCTACGATGACCAGGAGATTGTGGCCCACACGTTCAACCCCTTCCCCCGCTTTATGCAGTTTCCGCCGTTCTTCGTGTTCGCGGGCAAGGGGTCGGCCTCGGACGAGCCCTTCAACCGCGAAAGCCTGATCACGCGGGATCTCCGGGCGCCGCTGCTGTTTTTGTTCTCGGGCAGTCTGGCCCCGCTGAACAGCAGCCCCTTGGAGTTCACGCCGCTGGTCCGCACGGGCCGCGAGAGTGGCTACATGTATGTCACGGATCTTGAAACGCGGGATGCCGATCCGAATCGCTTCCGCCGCAACGCGCCGCCAATCGAATACGTGCTGGCGGCCCGCATCCAGGGCAAGCCCGAAGGCGAAGGCCAACGGCCCAAGATCGATACGGTGGTGGTGGCCGACATCGACATGCTGTACCCGGTGTTCTTCATGATGCGTGAGGCCGGGGCCGGCAGTGAGGGCCTGGACCTGGACAACGTGGCCTTTGTGTTGAACCTGGTGGACGAACTGGCCGGCGACGACCGCTTTCTGGATGTGCGGACCCGACGTCGCAGCCACCGGACACTGGCTCGGCTGGACGAGGTTTATCAGCGGGCCTTTACCAAGCGGACCGCGGCGGTGCGGCAGGCCGAGGCGGACATCGAGGGCGAACGCGACCAATTGCAAGAGCAGCTTGACGAAGAACTCGCCAAGATCCGCGGCGACCAGGAACTGCACCCGGTCGAGCGTCGCCAGCTTGAGCAGATCAAACTGGCCGAAAAGCAGCGGGCCCTCGACGAGTTCAACCGCGAAAAGGCCCAGGCCCTGCAAGACGAGTCGCGGGCGATTGAACGCAGGCAGGATCGCGAGATCCGGCAGGTCCAGGATACCTACAAGCTGGCGGCCGTGGCCTTGCCGCCCATTCCGCCGCTGATCATTGCCCTGATTGTGTTCCTGATGCGTCGGGCCCGCGAGCTGCAAGGCGTCAACACCCGACGTCTGCGACCGTGACGTCGGACCCACACCTGGAATCGGGACGCACACGCTGACGCGACCGGAGCCTCGGGCCCGGGTGATTTCTCCGCACACCTTTGGTGGATGCCAACCATGACCGCGACTTCAGAGCTTCTCAAGACAGGCGGATTCTTGCTCGCGGCAGCGGTGTTACTGACCGTGGCCGTGTGGATGAATCGCCCGTTGACCGCCGGCATTGGGGTCTCAACCGCCCAGGTGGGCATTAACGAGCCCCTGTTCACCTTCAAGCCCGAAGAAGCCACGGGCCTGGAGATTGTCCGCTTCGACCCGGAAACCTCGCAGGTCGACACCCTGCGGGTCGAGCGGCAGGGCCGATTGTGGGTGCTGCCCTCGCATGAAAACTATCCGGCCGACGCCGAGAGCCAGCTTGGCGACGCCGCACGCGAGATCCGCTCGATCCGCCGCGGCAGCGAAGTCGCCACCAGCCGCGATCAGCACGAGCAGTTCGGAGTGATCGACCCCAACGACGCCAAGCCGGGCTCCACGGGCATCGGCACCCGGATTGTCGTCGAGCAAGGCGACCGCAAGGTGGCCGAGTTGATCGTGGGCAATGCCGAGGGCGACGGCAGCCAGCGCTTCGTGCGGCTGGCCGGCCAGGAGCCGGTCTACCGGGCGTCGGTTGACGTGGAGCGGTTTCCCACCGATTTTCGCGAGTGGATCGAGAAGGACTTGCTCAAGATCGAGGGGCTGAGCCTCAAGCGCATTCGCTACGAGAATTTCGAGATCGACCGCGAGTCCTACCTGGCGGGCCGTAACCCGATCAAGTCCTTCGATATGCTGCGATTGAACTACGATCGCGACAAGCCGCTGGACGAGCGGTGGACCATTGAAGAACTGGTCCGGGTGGATTCGGACGATAGCGACGAGGCCACCTTCGAAGCCATCGACCTGGAGGCCGTCGGCAAAGAGATCAACACCGAGGCCCTGGACGCCTTGACCCAGGCCCTGGAGGACCTGCCCATCACCGATGTCCGCCGCAAGCCGCAGGACCTGATTTTGGCTCTGCAAGGCCGCAGCGATGGTGTGACCCGCGAGACGATGATGGACCTCATCAACAAGGGCTTCTTCCACTTCGGCCAGTTTGTCGGCCAGCAGGGCAACCTGGTGGTCAGCCGTGCCGATGGCGTGGAGTACACCCTGCACTTCGGCGACGAGGTTCAAGACGCCGCCACCGGCCAGACCCGCGGGCGGTATCTGTTCATCTCGGCCGGCTTCAACCCCACGCTGATTTCGCCGCCCGAGTTGACTCCAGTTCCTACCAGCGATGGTCCGCCCGAGTACACCGATGAATCGCCCATGCCGCCCGAGCCCGGGGCCACGGCCCAGGCCGGCCCGATGATGAGCGAAGAGGAATTGGCCGCCACGCGGGAAGCCATCGAGGCCCGCAACGCCCGACGCCAGGCCGAGTACGAAGAGAAACTGGCCGACGGTCGCAAGCTGGCTGAGGAACTCAACAGTCGCTTTGTGGATTGGTACTACGTGGTGCCGGCCGACGAGTACGACAAGATCCACCTGACACGGGCCGATCTGCTGACCGCCGGCGACGCCGAGCGGGCGGCCGACCTGCCCGACGCCGACGACTTCTCACCCAGCGCCTTCGACCGATTGCGCCAGCCGCTCGATTTCGACGCCTTGATGGAACTGCAGCGCGAGGAGGAAGCCCCCGAGGGCCAGATTCCGCCCGAGTTGCTGCAAGGCAATCCCTTCGAGTGAGGCCCTTCCCGGCGGTTTTCTCAAGCCGTCTGGTGATCGACAAAGCCCCCCGAGGCCCGGAAAGCCTGACTTTCCGGGCCTCGCGGCATGTTGGCACCGCGTGGGCGGTTGGGTTGACACGGCCGCCGGCCTGGGCCAGACCAAAGGGCTGACTTCGCCCTCTGGAACGCTCTCGCACGGTTGGCATGCGAAGCAGCGGGCGAATTCCAAGCAAGGCCCCATTGGGCAAGTCGAGCGATGCTATGGCACGAATGTTGATTGTTGGACTGCTGACATTGGCGGCGGGCTCGAGCCTGGCGGCCCAGCCGAAACCTCAGGACCTGCACGCGCATCTGATTGCGGCCAACCAGGCTCAAATTGTGATGCTGGCCGAGGAGGAACTCCTTCCTGCCGAACAGGCTCAACGGATTGCCGACGCCTTGCGGAAAGCCGCCAGCGAGCAGAACGCCCGGGGCGCAGCGCGATCACCCAACTATCTGGTGCTTGAGGCACGTTTGGTGGAGTTGGTGGGGCCCGAGGCGACCAATCTGCACTTGGGTCGGAGTCGCAACGACCTGGGGGCGACCATGAATCGCATGCTGCTCCGCGAGCGGTTGCTGGCCCAGCTTGAGCGGATTCATCGGCTCCGCGGGGTGTTGCATAAGCTGACCGCCGCGCACCACGAGACCGTGATGCCTGGCTTCACGCATGCCGTGCAGGCCCAACCCACGACGATGGCCCATTTTCTGTTGGCGATGGACGCCTCGCTGGACCGCGATGCCCAACGGCTCCGCGAGATCTACGCCCGAATCAACCAAAGCCCGTTGGGCAGTGGCGCGTTCACAACCTCAAGTTTCGCGCTCAATCGCCCGCGGTTGGCCGAGTTGTTGGGATTTGAGGGCCTGGTGGAAAACGCTTACGACGCCATTATGGTGGCCCCGGCCGACAGCAAGGTCGAATACGCCGCCGCGCTGGGCTTGTCGGCCTTGAACATTGGGCGATTCGTTCAATACATCATCTTTCAATACGATGCGCCCGTGCCGGGCTTGTTGCTGGCCGGCGATCAAACCTCCCGCAGTAGCGCGATGCCGCAGAAGCGGAATCCCAGTGCCCTGGAGCGGCTCCGCCTGGCGGCCAGCGAAGTGGTCGCCAATGCCCAGGCCTCGGCCCTGTTTGTGCATAATACGCCGCTGTACGAAGTGAAGGATATTCGCGAAGACCACTTGCACCGGCTTCAGCGCTATGATGACGAGGCCGGACGGATGTACGACCAGCTTGGCCGGGTGCTCGAGTCGCTGACCATCCGCAAGGAGATCCTCCGCGAGCAGGTCGACCGCGACTTTTCAACAATGTCGGAAGTGGCCGAAGTCCTGCACCGCGAGGCGGGCGTTCCCTTCCGTACCGGCTATCGCGTGGCCTCGGAGCTTGCGGACTTCGGCCGCGAGCATGGGAAGCGTCCCAGCGAACTCTCGCACGCCGACGTCGAAGGCGTGTATCGGCAGGTCACGGGCCAAGCTCTGCCGCTCTCGGCCGAGCAAGTGCAACGGGCCTTCGATCCGGCCCAGGTTGTCGAGAGTCGTCGTGGGCGGGGCGGGCCCCAGTCGGCCGAGACCCAGCGGATGCTCGGCGAACAACGGGAACAATCCGCCTTGCACCAGAAATGGGTTCAGCAGCAACGCCAGCGGCTGGACCAGGCCCGCAAGGCCCTGGATCAGGCATTCAACGCCTTGGCGGATCAGTCGGCCCCTTGAGCCCACGACGCCAGCGTGTGGCTTCGCTCCGTAGCCCGGATGCGCCGCCGCGTTGACGACGCCCCCCGCTCAGTGTTAGGGTGGCGCGGCGTAGACCCGGGACCTGCGAGCCTTGCGAGTGCCAGTGAGATGAGCAGCAGCGATGTCACTCAGCGGATCGAGCAACTCCGCCGCACGATCCGGCATCACGATCGCCTCTACTATGTCGAGGCCACCCCGGAGATCAGCGATACCGAGTACGATCGGCTAATGGCCGAACTCGTGGCCCTGGAGACCCAGCACCCCGAGCTGGCCACGCCCGACAGCCCCACCCAGCGGGTCGGCGGCCAGCCCCTGGAAGGCTTTCAGACCGTCGCGCATCGCGAGCCGATGCTCTCGATCGACAACACCTACACCGAAGGCGAGTTGCGGGCGTTTGACGCGCGGGTGGCCAAACGCCTGGGCAGCGAGCCTTACGAATACATTGTGGAACTCAAGATCGATGGGGTGGCGTGTTCGCTTTTGTATGAAGACGGCGTGTTCACACTGGGCCTGACCCGGGGCGATGGCCGCCAGGGCGACGACATCACGGCCAATCTTCGCACGCTACGCGATATTCCCTTGCGGCTGGATTGCGACGACCCGCCGCCGGTGCTCGAAATCCGTGGCGAGGTCTACATGACCAACGCCGACCTGGCCGACTTGAACGCCAAGCTGGAAGCCGCCGGCCATCGGGTGTTGGCCAACCCGCGGAATGGCACGGCCGGGAGCCTGAAGCTGCTGAATCCGCGGCTCTGTGCCGAGCGGCCCTTGAGGTTCTTTGCCCACAGTGCCGGCACCTACGAAGGCCCGCCGCTGGCCACGCACCGCGAGTTTCTGGATCTGGTGGCCAGCTACGGACTGCCGCCCACGCCCCTGGTCAAGACGTTTGACTCCATCGACAAAGCGGTCGAGCACTGCAACGCGTGGTTCCAGCAGGCCGAGGCCCTGGACTTTGAAATCGATGGGCTGGTGCTCAAGATCAACCGCTTCGATCAGCGCAAGAAGCTGGGCTTCACCTCCAAGGCCCCGCGGTGGGCCATCGCCTATAAGGTGGAAAAGTACGAGGCCAGCACCCGACTCAATGACGTCACGGTGCAAGTCGGCAAGACCGGCGTGCTGACTCCGGTGGCTCAACTCGAACCGGTGACCATCGCCGGCACGGTCGTCTCGCGGGCCAGCCTGCACAATTACGATCAGATCCAGCATCTGGATATTCACATCGGCGACCAGGTGATCGTCGAGAAGGCCGGCAAGATCATCCCGCATGTCACCCGGGTGGAAAAACACCGCCGCACCGGCGACGAGCGGGCCATCGCCGTTCCCACGGCCTGTCCGGTGTGCGCCACCGAGGTCGCCCGCGACGCCGGCGGCGTGTACCTGCGGTGCCTGAATCCGGCGTGTCCGGCGCAACTTCGCGAACGGGTGTTGTGGTTCGCCTCGCGGCAGGCGATGGATATCGAGGGCCTGGGCGAGAAGCTGGTCGATCAGCTCCTGGCCCGCGAGATGATCCACAGTCTGGCCGATCTGTACCGCTTGGAGGAACAGCCGCTGACCGAGCTTGAGCGCTTCGGCGAGCGGAGCGCCAAGAAGCTGGTCGCCGCCATCGACGGCAGTCGGCAACGCGACCTGGCCCGCCTATTGAACGGTCTCTCGATCCCCCATGTTGGCCAGAGGCTGGGTGAGGTGCTGGCCCAGCGGTTCGAGACGCTCGAAGCCCTGATCAACGCCAGCGAAGAGGAACTCACGGCGGTCGACGAGATCGGCCCGATCGTGGCCAAGGGGGTGCGGGCCTTCTTTGCCGGCGATCAGCAACGCCGGCTGATCGAGGAACTGGTGGCTCTGGGGCTCAACACCCGATGGCTCGGCAGTCGCGAACCGGAAGCCCCGCCGACACTGGCTGGGAAAACGGTCGTGGTGACCGGCACGCTGGACAACTACAGCCGCGAGGAAGCCAACGCCGCCGTCAAACGCCATGGGGGCAAGCCCAGCGGCAGTGTCAGCAAGAACACCGACTTCGTGGTGGCGGGCGAATCGGCCGGCAGCAAGCTCGAAAAGGCCCAGAAGCTGGGCATTCCCGTCTTGAGCGAATCTCAGTTCGAACAGCTTTTGAAGACCGGCCAACCCGGCGACGAATCGGCCTGACCCCACCAGTTTGGGAATCTATCGGCCCGGCGCGATCGTCCGCCGCTCAAGTTTTCCGGGCGGGATGCCGATCCTGCCCTTGCTGGAGGGAACTGGCATATCTCGGTTGCGAGGGGGCGTAGGATGTATTTGGAACACTGGGGACTTGACCATCCACCCTTCCAACACACGATCGATTCATCGCTGTTTTTCGAGTCGGCCAGCCACGACGAAGCCCTCGCCCGCCTGCATTTCCTGGCCGAGTACCGCCATCCGGTGGGCATGCTGACCGGTCCCAGTGGCTCGGGCAAGACGTTGCTGTTGCGGGTGTTGGCCCGGCGGCTGTCGCATCAGGGCCACCGCGTGGCATTTCTGAGCCTGGCGGCCAGCGATCTTCGCGAAGCCTGGTGGCAGTTGGCCAACGGCTTCGAGCTGATGCCGAGCCCCCGCGAGACTTCGTTCGCCCTTTGGCGGCAAATCCAAGATGCCCTGCGTTGCGATCGCTTCTTGCAGCGCGACTCGGTGATCCTGGTCGATGACCTCGATCTGGCCGATGGCGAGTGCATTCTGGGGATGACCCAGTTGGCGGCGATGAACCGCTGGCCCGAGGCCCGCTCGACGGTGGTGCTGGCCGGCAGCCCCGATCTGCGGACGCTGGCCCCGCGGCTGGTGCGGTTGGCCGAGCTGCGGATCGAGTTGGAGACCTTCACCCTGGCCGACACGCAGAGTTACCTGCGGCTGTGCCTGCAACGTGCCGGCCGCGAGCTGCCCTGCTTCACCAATGCGGCGGTGACACGGCTGCACGAACTCACCGGCGGCGTCCCGCGTCGCATCAATCAGCTTGCCGAGCTGGCCCTGGTGGCCGCCGCCTCGCAGCGGCTGGCCTGTGTGGACACCGAAACCGTCGTCGGCGCCGCCCAGGAAATGGCCCCCAGCCGCTGGCAAATTCAGGTCGCCTGAGCGGCAAGCGGAGGGCAGATGCGCTGCCTGGAGGGTGCGGCTGAACGGTCGGCTCGGCTTTGGTCCGTGAAAGCAGCCGCGGGTCGTTTCAAAGCCCGGTGCATAATCCACCAGCGGTGCCCGACGCGGCTTACCGGGCCCATGTAGACGGCAGCCCAGGAACATTCCCGCTCCTGAGCCCTTGTGCAGGTATCTCGACCGATCCCGGGGAATGTCTTCGACCCAGGGACCACTTCGGCCACACTAGCTGCCGTGGCGACACATTTGTGAACTTGCGATGTGGATCACGAGCTTCCTTGTGAAGCGTCGCGCAGCGCTCGCCACCCTCACGCCATCAAGGCGTGGGCTGCCGGCGAATGAACTGCCCCAACAGCGGGACCGCAAATGTGTAGCGGCCATGCCGATTCTTGTAGACCAGGCCCGCTTCAATCAGCTTGCCCAGAATCTGATTGGCATGGCTTGGGCTGAACGGGCTGCTCGGCGCTAGCTTCGATTGTTCGACGACTTCCTGAACCGTAAACTCGTCATCGCAGTTTGGAAGCTGAGCGATCACTCGCAGCAGATCCCGCTGCCGCTCGGTGGCCCGCGCCCATCGACCCGCGAAAAAGTCGTTGTCGAGTTTTCGGGTGATGTCCTCGACCGAGACTTGCAGAGGTTGGCCAGCATCGTGCTTCTGCAACGCCACATCATAGACCTCGCGACAGATGAACTGAATGAAGTACGGATACCCCGCCGATGCCGCGATGATCGAGTCGATTAGGTTCTTTGAAAGTGGGTAGGGGCAACCGGCCTGCTCAATGGGCTTCACAATCGCCTGGCGGCTTTCGTCCTCGGTCAATCGTCCCAAGGTCGCGACATGAAACATCCGTTCGGCGTAGGTACGGGCCTCGACCACTTTCGGAAACAAAGTCGGCAAGCCTACCAAAACCAGCATCAAGGGCAGATCCCGACGCTGCAACGACTGAAACAAATCCAACATCAGCGACAACGGATACTCGCGGTCCGCGGCATGATCCGCCAGATTCTGGGCCTCGTCATACGCGAACACAATGCCGCGACTCCCCGACGCACGCGCGTAGTGCCATACCAGTTCGAACACCGCCTTAAGCTTATCGACGGTCAGTCCAGCCGTTCGCTGGAACAAATCGACCAGGACTTCGTAGCTCAACATTCGAGGAACCGAGCCCACCTCGGGGCGGAAGCCCATTCCCGCAACTTCCGTTCGGCCAATCTCAATCGAGGACGAAACCGCCGCCAGGTCGGTGATCAGCCGCATCGCCAACCGATCCTCGGTCAACGTCGCCGTCTCCGACAAGTCCGTACCCACCCACAGCCACTCGCCGTGGATCGCCAGCGGCTTGAACTCCTCCAGCAAAACGGTCTTGCCCACACCACGCAGCCCCGTGAGAACCAGGTTCTCCAGAATCACGTCCTGCCGCAGCAATCGACGGAACTCGTCTTTCTCCTGCCCGCGACCCGCCAAATACGGCGGGCGATGGCCAGCTCCTGGACGAAACGGATTGGTGAAGTGCTGTTCAGGCGTCATCGCTATGAGAAGATCGAGTAAATTCAGTCACTAGACTAACTTTACGCCGAGGCGTGAATTCAGTCAATCCTGGCTGCCAAGGCCGAATCCCGTTTCTCGGTGTGGCGACCCGCTCGATGATCAAGGCGTGCCGCGTTCGCTTGCCGCGTCCGCTCGGCTAGAATACGGCCCGTCGCGGGCGAAGCCACCGCCTGGGACGTGTTGTTTTTCCCCGAGGGTGGAGGCTGAGCGTGAGCGATCAGGTGCTGATCGTCATCGGTGACGCGACCGAGACGATGGATACGATGTATCCCTATTACCGGCTGCAAGAGGCCGGGCTGCGGCCGGTGGTCGCCGCGCCCGAACGCCGGCTCTACCAGATGGTGCTGCACGAGGTCCGCCCGGGTTGGACCATCACCAAGGAATGGGAGGGCTACCAGTTGGCCGCCGATGTGGCCTTTGCCGAGATTGACCCCACCCAGTACCTGGGCATTTTCTTCTCGGGTGGGCGGGCCCCCGAGTATCTGCGGTACGACGAGCATTTGCTCAACGTGACCCGCTACTTTTTCGAGACCGATCGCCCGATCGGCAGCGTCTGCCATGGGGTCGAGATTCCCGCGGCGGCCGATTGCGTGCGGGGCCGGCGGATGGCCACCGTGCCCAAGTGCCGCTTCGACCTGGAGGTCTGCGGGGGAATCTTTGTCGATGCCCCCTGTGTCGAGGACGGCAACCTGGTCAGCGGACGCACCTACCACGACAACGGCCACTGGGTCGGGCCGTGGATCCGCCGGCTCGAAGCCGCCCGCTCGGCCCTGGCGTAGTCCAACCGCGACTCACCGGCCCTGGCGGTTTGGTACGGGTCGTCGCCATCGGTTACACTCGGGCGTGCGAGCCCCGGCGGGCTCGGTGACATGGTCCCGACTTGGAAGTGATGCGATGGCGCGTTCTCTCTTGCTGCTGCTCGTACTGGTCGCGTGGGGCCAACCGGCCACCTGCCAGGCCGAGCCCGCCGGCCGTCGGCCGAACATTGTGCTGCTGTTGGCCGACGATCTGGGTTGGGCCGACCCGGGCTTTCATGGTGGCAACGGCGAATTGACCGTGCATATCGATCGGCTGGCCGAGCAGAGCGTGCGATTCAACCAGTTTTACGTTAACGCCGGCTGCGCGACGACCCGCGCGGCGCTGCTCACCGGCTGTC
>JBJHDE010000009.1:0-22780 GCA_050486385.1 Planctomycetales bacterium
ACATTCAACAGCGTGTGTTGGATGCTTCCGGCGGTTTGGCGGGCGTGCGGGATCGAGGCGGGCTTGAGTCCGCGGTTCACCAGCCTCGTATGTCCTTCGGCGGCCAGGACCTTTACCCGACGCTTGCATCCAAGGCGGCAGCGCTGGGCTTTTCGCTGATTGCCAATCATCCATTCTTGGATGGCAATAAGCGAGTCGGCCACGCCGCGATGGAAGTCATGCTGGGGATGAACGGCTACCGCATCCAATGCGACGTTGACGAACAAGAGCAGATCATCCTGAAAGTGGCCTCGGGAACCATGACACGTGAAGAGTTCACGATCTGGGTGGCCAACCACTTGAGCCCGATGCCGGTGGACTGACTTCAACGCCCGGCCGGGCAAACCTTCGGGCCAATCGATACCAGTACAAGACTTTGACGAGCATTCCAGACACCAAGACCATGCCACAGACACTTGCGGTTCGTGAACTTTCGGATGAGGGCTTCGCGGCGTTTCTTGCCTCGCGGGACGAGCCGGCCTGGCTGCTTGAGCAGCGGAAGCGGGCCTGGGCGGTGTTCCAATCCTTGGGGCTGCCCGAGAAAACTCTCGAACAGTGGCGTCGCACCGACCTGCGGACCTTCCGCTTCGAGCGGTTCGGCCTGCCCGTCGGCGAAGCGCCCTCCCCAGCGGCCGCCGGCTCTCAGACCGGTTTGCTGACCGCGGGCGTCGAGCTGGGCGGACAGCTTGCCTCGATCGACAGCCTGCCGGTTTCCGGCGTGCCCCTGCACGAGGACCTGGCGCGGCAGGGCGTGCTGTTCGGCAGCCTGGGCAGCATCGCCCGACAGCACCCCGAGCTGGTCGAGCGGGTGTTTCAGAAGAACCAACTCGATCCGGCGACCGACAAGTTCGCGGCCCTCAACGCGGCGGCGTTTTCTGGTGGCATGCTGCTGTACGTGCCCGAAGGCGTGATCATCGAGCAACCGCTGCACGCCTTGTCGCAACTCACGCCCGGCGGCGTGGACCTGTCGCGGACCATTATCGTTTTGGAAGCCGGAGCCGAGGCCACCGTGATGGCCGAGACCGCCGGCCCCGAGGGCAAAGACCCCGGCTTGCACTGCGGTTCGATCACCCTGCATTTGGGCCGCAACAGCCGCCTGCGTTACGTCACGCTGCAAAACTGGGGCCCCGGCGTGTGGCACTTCGCCCACCATCGGGCCTTCGTCGACGCGGGCGCTCAGTTGCAATGGACCGTCGGTGCCTTGGGCGGCAAACTGGCCAAGGTCAATCAGGAGGTCGTGCTCGAAGGCCAAGGCGCATTCGCCCAGGTCAACGGTGTGATGTTCACACAGGGCCGGCAACATCTGGCCTATCATACCTTGCAACATCACCGGGCCGAGAACTGCACCAGCGATCTGCTCTACAAGGGCGCTCTGCAAGATCGCAGCCACCTGGTCTGGCGCGGAATGATTCAAGTCGACCCCGCCGCCCAGAAGACCAACGGTTATCAGCGTAATGACAACCTGATGCTGTCGGATCAGGCCCGCACCGACAGCATCCCCGGACTGGAGATCCAGGCCGACGATGTGATCTGCACCCATGGGGCGACCACCGGGCGCGTCGACGACGAGACGGTGTTCTACGCCCAGACCCGAGGCATCGGCCGCCAGGAAGCCACCCGCATGATCGTGGCGGGCTTCTTTCAGCAGGTGTTTGATCGCATCACGATCGACAACGTCCGCGAAGCCCTGACCGAGGCCATCGGCCAACGCGTGCAGGCCCTGGGCATTCAGCGCGACTGACGCGCCCCAGCTTGCGACGCCAACGTGTGAACCCACAACCGCGATTCCATAACCCCCAGTTCAAAAGCAGGAATGGACGAATTCATCCGCGTGGCCCAGGTTTCCGATGTCCCCGACCCCGGCAAGACCGTGGTCGAAGTGGCCGACCGTATGGTCGCGCTGTTTCACGTGGATGGCGAATGGTTCGCGCTCGACGACATTTGCACGCACGACGGCGGCGAGCTGGCCTCGGGCGAGTTGGAAGATCACTGCATTGCGTGCCCCCGGCACGGGGCCAAGTTCGATATTCGCACCGGCGCTGCGCTGACCATGCCCGCCACCAAGCCCACCGAATCCTTCGAGGTCAAGGTCGAAGGCGACAGTGTGTTGGTGCGGGTGCCCGAGTAAGCCAGTCGCCCCGCCGCGACGCCCATTTCCCGTAAGCCCATTTGCGAGAGTCGCCATGACCATTACCGAAGACCAATGCCGCGAGGCGCTCAAGGCCGTGGTGGACCCCGAACTGTTTGTTGACATCGTCAACTTGGGGTTGGTCTACGAAGTGGCCGTTAGCCCGCCGGAAGACGGCAAGCAGGACATCGCCATGACGATGACCCTCACCAGCCCGGCCTGCCCCTCGGGGCCCGAGATGGTCGGTCAAAGCAAGCAGATTCTGGAAAAGCTGGAAGGAGCCGGCGAGGTCGAGGTCAAGGTTGTGATGAGCCCGCCCTGGACCCCGGCCAGAATGAGCGAAGATGCCAAGGATCAACTTGGCATCTTCGAGTGAACTCAATCGCACAAGGTTTCACGGGGCCGAGGCCTAGCGTCGGCCCAGAAAGATGGTGTCGACGTTGTCGCGGAGCACTTGGCTGCCCAAGTCCACGGCTCGTTCTTCGCTCCAACCGCGAGCGATCACAAACTGCTCGGCCAGCACGCGGGACAACACCCGCTTGTACATGGCAAACTTCGGCAGAATGAACTCCAGCTTGTAGGCGTCGCTGTAGTAGCCAATCTGCTTGGTCTGCGGCACGGCCTCCAGCCGGGCGGCCAGGTCGCGGGCGATGATCGACGGTGTGTTCGAGTACCACCAGTGACCGCTGGTCACCACGTTCGGAAAGATCCAACTGAAGGCCACCAGTTCCTGATTGGTCACACTGGCCAATACCGAAACCGGGAAGGTGACCTCGGGGAACTCGTTAAACAAGTCTTCGTACTGAACCAGCGACACCCGACTGTCAAACAGGTCGCGGCCCTGGTGAACCCCGCCCAGGTAGACGGCCCGATTGACGCCGATCATCAGGTCAAACGGCAGCTTGTGCTCGTCGCAGCACTCGGCCAGCATCCAGAACACCGCCTGAGCGGCCTGGTGCCGCTGGGCCGCTTCGCCCCGGCAGGCCGAGGCAATCGCCTCGTTGGCCGCCGATGCCGACAAAGCTCGTGGTGAGAACTCGGGCGGCAGCGAAATGGCACACGCCCGGGCGTTGTGCTTCTTGAAGTAGGCAAACAGCTTGTCCAAGGCTGAACGCAGGCTCTCGGCGTCGGAGACTTCCAGCCCGGTGGCCTCGGCCAGCCGACGGCGGACGTCGGGCTCGGCCAGGTGAAACACCAGGTCGTCGGTCCGCAGGCAAGGCACATAGACGTTGGTATCGAAACCCGAGAGCTTGGCGTCGAAGTTATTGGTCAGAAACACCGACTCGACCTTGCTCTCGCGGAGCACGTGCTCGGCCCAGTTGGGCTCGGTCATGCGGCTTTCGGCCGTGTCGTACAGCTCTTCCCAATTGTCGGGCGTCAGCCGTTCGTCTTCGAAATCAAAGAACCGCCGGCACAGTTCAATCATCCAACTGTACTGGATGGTGTTCTCCAGCGGTCCCAGTCGCTCGACCAAACGGCGGCACTTCTCGCGATCGTCAATGCCCCGCTCTTCAATCTTCTCGCGCGGCATACCGGCCGAGTGCGCCAACTCGGTGTAGTAGTGATAGCCCAGCAGATCGGTCAACGTCTTGGCCGCCGGGCTGTCCGGCTCGATGTGCGAGTGCGGATCGACCAGCTTCAAGGCGTCGAGTTCGGTAAACAGGCGTGCGACAAGTTGCTCGGGCATGGGGCGAGTGTGAGTGAGCGAAACGGGTGGGCGAAACGGGTGGAAACCACGCGACTCGGCAAACACTCCTTATAGCACACCCGGTCGCCAGGCGACAGGCACCCCGGCGGACCGTCAGTCGGCCGCCGCCAGGGCCTGGCGTTTGGTCTCGATAAACCGGATGTGGTGCGGAATGTGGTTGGTAATCCGTTCCAGCAGGGTGGTCAGCGGCAGCGGGCCGTCCACCGAGTGACGCCCGAGGCGGGCGAAGTCCTCGGTCGCCAGCGTGCCGAGGATCCGCAGCATCTGACCGCGAACCACCTCAATCAGCAGCAGCTCCTGCTCGACATTTCGGGCGTCGTAGGCCAGCCGGGCGGCAAACACATCGGGGTCGCCCCCAAAGAACGTGGGTTCGTCCTCGGCGATGACCCGCTTCATGCGATCGGCGTAGATGGGCTCGAAATCGGCCAGATGGCAGATCACCTGCCGTGTGGACCACATGCCGGCCACCGGTCGGGCGTCGAGCTGTTCGTCGGTCATCCCCGCCACGGCCGCCCGCAATCGCCCCGGACCCTCGGCGTACTGGGTCAGCAGTTGAGTGATATCGGCCATAATACGACGTTTCCTCGCGAGTTGCCCCCGGGGGGCTGTCGTCAGGAGGACGGACAAGCCACTGGAGGGTGGGGCATGGATTGCTGGGACGGTCGGGCAGGCTCAGCCGCCATTGGTACCGAGTTTTCGAGCGACTTCGACCAGCGTGCGGACATACAGGCCGGTGGCCCCGCCGTCGCACCAGGGCTTGGGCTTGTCGAGGTAGCTGGGGCCGGCAATGTCGATATGGGTCCAGGGCACCTTGTCGACGAATTCTTCCAAGAACTTGGCCGCCGTGATCGCCCCGCCCCAGCGACCATCGCCGATGTTCTTGATGTCGGCGATCTCGCTCTTGATCTGTTCACTGAAGAAGGGAAACATCGGCAGAGGCCAGGCAAGCTCGCCGCAGTCGTCGGCCGCTTTGCGGACGGTTGCCAACCACGACTCGTCGTTGCTCATCAGCCCGGCGGTGTCGCTGCCCAGGGCCACGATGCAGGCCCCGGTCAGGGTGGCCAGATCGATGATGTGTTCGGCCTTCATCTGCACGGCGGTGGTCAGGCAGTCGGCCAGCACCAGCCGGCCTTCGGCATCGGTGTTCAGCACCTCAATGGTCTTGCCATTGCGGGCGGTCAGCACGTCGCCCAGGCGGAAGGCCGTGCCGCTGGGCATGTTCTCGACCAGGCCCATCAGGCCAATGCAATTGATGGGCAATCGCAGCCGGCTGATGGCGCTCATGGCCCCCAGCACCGTGGCGGCGCCCGCCATGTCGCACTTCATGTCCTTCATGCCGTCGCTGGGTTTGAGCGACAGGCCGCCGGAGTCGAAGGTCACGCCTTTGCCGACCAAGGCCAAGGGGGTGTTGGTGGCGTCGCTGCCTTGATGCCGCAGGATGACCAACCGCGGTTCGCGGGCGGAGCCCTGGGCCACCGCCAACAGGGCCCCACAGCCTTCGTCCTCCAGGCGGTCGCGATCCCAAATCTCGATGGTCATCTCGCCGGCGGTGGCCACGGTTTGGGCCTCGGCGGCAAAGCTCTCGGGGTAGATGCGATCCGGTGGTTCGTTGACCAGCCGCCGGGTGAGATTGATGCTCTCGCCGAGGATGTTGCCGGCCTCAATGGCCGCGGCCGAACCGCCCTTCCACAGCAAATCGCCAAACACAAAGTGCTTGCGCTCGTGACGGTACAGGTCCTGGCCATGGCACCCGGTGACCGCGCCGGCCACGCCGGCCTCGGTCAGGGCGTCGTTCCAGTTCTCGCTGACAAAGAAGGCCACTTCCTGATGCCGCTGTCCCGACAGCACATGGCTGGCCGCCGCGCAGGCCTGGTAGGTCACACCGCTGGTCAGTGCATCGGCCGACCCCAGGCCCAACAGCAGCACCTTGCGGGCGCTGGTGCCGGGCGGCGAATACAGGGTCAGCGTCTCGCAGGGCCGAGCGCTGAAGTCGCCGTTCTCCAGAATCCGATGGATCAGCCCCCCGGAGGCCTCGTCGATTTCGCGGGCGGCCGCGGTGAGCTGTCCGTTGGTAAAGACGCCCACGACCACGGCTTCGGTCGAGAGTTTGGCCGGCGAAGCATCAAGCTGCGAGATATGCATAAGCGTTCCCTCGGGTCATTTCCAGAGAAGTTGGGCTGTATCTTACGCGGCCGAGTGGCGGTTTCCTAGTGTTCTGGCCAGGTCAGGCCGAACCGTCCCGCGGATGCCAGCCCAACGGCCGATTCACGTGGCCGACGTGGCCTCGGCGGGTGACTCGGCCGGTGCGGTCTCCAGGGCCGCTGGCGCTCCGTACAGCCAAGCCAGAAAGGCCGGCACCAGCAGCGTGCGGACGACGAAGGTATCCAGCAGAATGCCAAAGGCCAGGGCGAAGCCCAGTTCGGCGATACCCCGCAAGCTGCCAAACGTCATCGAAAAGAATGTGCCTGCCATGATCAGCCCACAGCTCGTAATGATGCCGCCGGTGCGGGTGGCGGCCTCGCGGAGCCCCGGCAGCAAGCCCAACTCGGCCTGCTCTTCATTGACCCGCGTGATCAGATAAATGTTGTAGTCAACACCCACAGCCACCAGGATGACAAACAAGAACATGGGCACGCGCCAGTCGAGCCCGTCAAACTGTGGTCCGTAGATCAGGCTGAACACCAGGTAGGTGACCTGCATGGTCACAAAATAGGTCAGCAGCACCGTCAGAATCAAATACAAACACACCAGCAGGTTGCGAATCAGCAGCACCAGCACCGCGAACACCACGATCACCACCAATGGCCGGGCCTTGAGCAGGTCGCTGCCGGTCACGGCATACAGGCACCCTTCCAGAAAGCTGGCGGCATCGGTCATCTCGGGCCAGTTCAAACTGCCGGTCGTCACGGCTTCCAGATCGCGGAGCGTACTGGTCATGCCCGTGAAGTCGAACTCGGCCCCCGACCAGAAACCCTCGTCGGCGGCGCTCAGGGCCTGCAAATCGTGATCCAGCCGCTGCAGCAAGGCCATGCTGTCGTGGCTGAAGGGATCGCGATTGAAGATGACCTCCATCCGCGTGTAGCGGCCGCGGTACTCGGCCACCGGGCTGAGGTAATAGTCCAGGGTCCGCGGTGCCCGCAGGGCCAGCAAGCGGCTGGTATCGGTCAATCGACCGGGGCGTCCGCCGACGGGTTCGGCCAGGCTGCGGACATTGATGATCCTAGGCTGGCTGGGATCGTCCTCGGCCCCTTCGGGATAATGGTACAGCCACTGGGTCAGCACGGCGATCTCGCGGCGGCCGGCGCGGCTGTCGAGTTCGCCATCGGGGCGATACACCACAATCGTCACCGGACCGATATCGCCGGCCGGAAAGTACTGGGCCAGCCGCTCGGTTCCGCGGACACTCACACGATCGGCCGGCAGCTCTTTCAGAAAATCAAACGAGGTGGGCACATTCCGTCCGGCCCAGGCCCAGGGGATCAGGATCAGCAGGCTGACCACCAGCACCGCCCGGGGATGATGAATCACAAAGTTGGCCAGCCGTCGCCAGAAGGCGAGTTCCAGCTTGCCTTCGGTCGAGGCCTCCGGTGCAATGCGGGTCGAGAACGGCCAAAACACCGCGCGACCGGCACACTGCAACAAGGCCGGCGCCAGTGTCAAACAGGCCAGCAGGGCCACCAGCAGACACGCGCCCACCGTGGGACCAGCAAAGCTGTATTTCCCAAAGTCGGCAAAGTACAGGGTGGAAAGTCCCAACACGGTGGTCAAGGCACTGGCCACGATCGCCGGTCCCACCTGGCGCTGAGCCTCGCCCAGGGCCTCGCGACGGTCGGGAATCTGGGCCAGCTCTTCTCGATACCGCGCGATCAGGAACAAGCAAAAGTCGGTGCCCGCCCCAAACAGAATGACAATGATAAAAATGCGGCTGGTCGAGAACACTTCAAAATGCAGATCCCAACTCCAACCCAAGATATGAACCGTCAACGGTGCCACGCTGGCCAGCAAGGTAATCGCCGTCAACGAAACCACCACGCTGGTGGCAATCGTCGCCAACGGGACAAACACCAACAACGGCGCACGGTACACAAACAACAAAATCCCCAGCACCAGCAACACCGTCGCCATCTCGGTGCGGGCGATGCTCTCGGCCGAGGCCTGCACCAGGTCGCCGCCAATCGCCGCCGATCCGGTCAGCCAGACGTTCAGCCCCGCGGGCCAATCCTCGGCCGCGATTGCCGCGGACATCCGCCGCTGGACTTCCTCCAACAGATCGACGTTGATCGTGTCCAGCAGCTCGTTGCGAACGCCCACAATCACCAGCACGGCCTGCCCGCCGTCGGCATGCCGATCACTGATCAACTGATTACCAATCAACGGCGAGGTGTGCGTCAATTGCGAGACGATCGGCAGTGGCTCGTCGGGATGCGGCTCGAATCGCGCCGCCAGGGCATCGGCCGCCGCCAAGTCCTCCGAGGTGAGCATTGCCTCGGGCCGCTCCACCAGAAACACAATCCGGGTGTTGGCTTCGCCCTCGGGCAGCGGAACGATGCGTTCAGGAAACGCCTGCTCCAGGGCCCGTCGGGCCGCCAACATCCGCTGGTAGCTGATGATGGGCTCGTCGCCGTTGCCCACGTCCTCTTCAAGCACCAGCTCGGGTGTCCGCAGCACCTGGTTGATGGCGGTCAGCAGGGCGTCTTCTTCGGTCTCAAGCAGTTCGCCTTCGGCCACGCCGGCCGCCAGCGCGCGGGTCGGCTCGTCGCCCAGGGCTTCCAGAATCCACCGGGCGATCCGCTCCGGCTGGTCGCCAGCCTCGCCCTGGGCCAGGGCCAGCAGCCGTTTGGCCAAGGCCGTGGTATCCGGGACATCCACCAATGTGAGCTGGGGATTCTCGCCAGGAAACACCCGGCGGAGCAGGTCCTGGCCCCGAACGCTGGTCATGCCTTCGGGCAGATAGTCGTTGTTGCCTTCGCGGGCGACATCTTCCCAGGGGGGGGCCAATGCAATCAGCACGCCCGCCGCGACGGCCCAAGCCGCGATGACCAGCGGCCAGAGACGAGTCGTCAGCCAGGCCAAGCCGCCAAACATGCGTGATCCACAGGTCCCATTGAACACACGAGCGGGCCGCCGACGGAACCGCACTGGTATCGATTGGTCGCAATGTAGCGGGCGATCCCCCGATCGGAAAGCCGCCAGGACCACCAGGGGACCGGCCGATGGCGTGCGAGCCCACCGGGCCTAGGGTTTCGGCAACCTGGGAAAACAGCGGGGTTTAGGGTGTGCCGCTAGCCGGGCGATCCCCCAAAACTGCCCTGGCTGAAAAGCGTGGCCATGGTGTATCATCCCCGCCGGCAACGGTCTGGATGCCTCAAGGAGGGGGAGTAATCCGGTGGCACGACACAATCGCGGAATCGTTTGGCTGCTGAACAGCTTCTGGCTGGTCACCTTTCTGGCCTGCACCGGGGGACTGGTCGCCTTGGCCCTGAGCGTCGATCCCGATCGCCCGGCGACTCCGACGACGCCCACGGTGGTGCAGCGGGTGGTGCGGCCGGTGGAGGTCCGCCGTCCGCGACCCGAGGACCAGCAGCCGCCGATTGACGAGAATCAACCCATCCGGGGTCCGGCCCCCGCGGGAATGGTGTTCATTCCCGGCGGCACGTTCATGATGGGTAACGACAACTCAAGCTTCCCGGCGGATCGGCCCGCCCACGAGGTGCGGATCGCTTCGTTCTATATGGACATTCATGAGGTCACCAACGCCCAGTTCCGCGAGTTCGTTGAGGCTTCGGGCTACCGCACCGACGCCGAGCGGCAAGGCTGGTCGATTGTGTTCGATTCGCGGGCCGGTCAGTACGAGGCGGTCAACGGGGCCAATTGGCGGGCGCCCGAGGGACCGTCGACCAATCTCACCGGACGCGATCGGCTGCCGGTGGTGCATGTCTCGTGGCACGACGCGGTGGCTTACGCCCGCTGGGCGGGCAAGCGGTTGCCGACCGAGGCCGAGTGGGAATACGCCGCGCGGGGCGGCTTGCGGAGCATGAACTTTCCGTGGGGGCCCGAGCGCTTGGTGGAGGGCCGTTATCAGGCCAACACCTGGCAGGGCGATTTTCCGAAGCAGGACCAGGGACGCGATGGATTCCGCACGCTGGCCCCGGTGCGCTCGTTTCCCGCCAATCGGTATGGGCTGCACGACATGAGCGGCAATGTCTGGGAGTGGTGCAGCGATTGGTATGAAGAGAACCTCTACGCCAGCCGCGCCGATCGCGTGACCAGCAACCCCGCCGGACCCGCCGATGGCTACCTCAAGGTGCAGCGTGGCGGTTCGTATCTGTCGGCCGATTCCAACGCCCCGTCGTACACCGTCTACGGCCGCATGGCCTCCGATCCCACCAGCACCTTCCCCCACCTCGGCTTCCGCTGCGTCCGCGACGCCGAAGACATCGCCCGTCGGTAAGGCGCCAACTCAATTTGTGCGCTTGTAAGGCCTCGGGAGGAGTCTTGCCCCCGAGTTCCAGGGGCCAGGATTCTAGACGGACCTCGCTCCGGCCTGCTGGGCACACAACTCCGCCTCGTGGCCCAGCGCCTCGATGTGTGGCCTGCTTGATTGCCTCGACCGACTACTGACTCAACGCTACACGGAACCCGACGCTGCTGCCACAGTGCGACGGCGATTCATGGTGCCGGTTCGCCGAACGGCAGCGCCTGACGTAGCTGAAGAAACCGCCACTGCGAAGAACGCGGTGCGTGGCCACCGTGTCGTTGCGAGGATCCGTCGCTGGCAGGCGCTCGTAGTCGGCATGGTACCAGTCCTGACACCACTGCCAGACGTTCCCGTGCATGTCATGCAAGCCCCAGGCATTTGCACGATAACTCCCCACCGGGCTTGTGAAGGCATGGCCATCGTCAAACGAAGTAAAACTGGTCCAGCCCGCAGCAACTGGCATCCGCTTCAACGATTGATCCCTGACATTCGCGTATCCTTCTAGGGTCTCCTCCGCGTCTCCGGTAAAGTACCGCGTGGTTGTCCCTGCGCGGCACGCATATTCCCACTCCGCCTCACTCGGTAAGCGGTAGTCCCGACCCTCGGTCTCGCTCAACCACGCACAGTACGCCACCGCATCGTTCCACGTCACGTTGACCACTGGGTGCGACTCCGTCTGAGGCCAACCCGTGTTCTCCCACGTGTACTTCGGACCGCCCTCTAACTTGATTGCACCGGTGTTGTATCCCCGGCCACCCTCTCCATCCCGCTCGGCCTCCGTCCGGTAGCTCCGCGCGACCACAAATCGACGAAACTCCCCCACCGTCACCGGATGCACACCCAGGTAGTAGCCTCGGCTCAACGTTACGCGATGCTGCGTCTCGTCATCCTGACGTCCCTCCTCGCTTTCCGGCGAGCCCATCATAAAGGTTCCGGGCGGACACCAGGCCAGCTTCATGCCGATGCTGTTGGTCAGTACGTCGCCTGCCTTGCGGCCGCTTTCCACGGCCGGTTCAGCCGGTGGTTGCGGGACCGGCACCGGTGGGGCGGCGGGTTCGGGCAGGCTCAATGCCACGCGAAAGCCGCGGGTGTTGTAGAGGCGCCTGAGCTCGCCAAAGTGCCGGCACGCCGATCGGCACCTCTGTGACTGGACGTCCCAACTTCCGCCGCGCAACACGCGGTCCCGGGACTTTGTGTCATTGCGTGGATCCGTCGCCGCAAGGCGCTCATAGTCCTGACGATACCAATCGCTGCACCACTCCCAGACATTGCCATGCATATCGTACAAGCCCCAGGCGTTCGCCGGGTAAGAACCAACCGTGGTTGGCCGCTCCAAATTAGGGCCCGTGATTGAAGTACCATAGGGCAAGTTGCCATTCATATTCGCCTCGCGGCCGTTGAGCACGTCACCAAAGTGAAATGGCGTCGTACTGCCCGCGCGGCAGGCATACTCCCACTCCGCTTCCGTCGGCAACCGATAGACTCGACCGGCCGCCCGCTCTTCGGGAAGTGCGCTGAGCTTGCGGCAGAATTCCTGAGCATCTTCCCAAGTCACCCGCTCGACCGGAAACCGACGCGTGTCTTGACCGGCAACCACCTTGAATTCACTCGGGTTCTTTCCCATGACATGCTCATACTCACCCTGCGTCACTTCATAGACGCCAAGGTAGTAGCCTCGGCTCAACGTTACGCGATGCTGCGTCTCGTCATTCTGACGTCCCTCCTCACTCTCCGGCGAGCCCATCAGGAATGTCCCGGGCGGTATGTAAGCCAGCTTCATCCCGATGCTGTTGGTCAGTACGTCGCCTGCCTTCAATTCCTCGTTCCGAGGAGAGGTGGGCCTTTGTGGCTCCACCGAACGAGAAGCGACGGGCTCCGGCGGCAATTCACCGATCTCGTTGAGCCGTTTTTGGACGCGCAAGCGATCGACAATGGCGGTCAGTTGGGGCAGGGCCCGCTGATACCAACGGCCGGCCCGCTGCCGCAGGCGTTTGGCGGATTGGTCCGTGGCGCTCTCGGAGGCTTGCCACCAGAGTTCGGCCAGGGCGAGCTGGGCTTCGGTGTCCGTGGGTTTTTCCAGTTCGGCAAGCGCGGCCTGGCGGAGCCCGTCGTCGGTCGCCTTGGCCAAATGGGGCAGGCCGGCCTCCCAGTCGCCAACCTCCAGGCACAGCCAGCGGCCCAGCGTCTCGTGGGCCTGCCCATCCTCCGGATCCTCGATGAGCCGCGCCTCGGCATCCTGACGTTCCTGCCAGTGATCCAGGCTTGGCTTCAATCTCGTGCGGCGATGGTGGAGTGCGAGGCGATGGCCGCGGTAGGGCAAGGCCAGCGGTTGAAAAGCCGTGAGTGCTTCATCGGCCAAGTCCGGGCGATGAGCGGCCAACGCGCGGTCCGAAAATGGCACCGCCATCTTCAGCAGACCACTGACGATCTGCTCCGAAGCGCGCTGCGACTTCCAATATTCTGCTATTCCGACGAGCACATCGTGCTCCAGAGCGAGCCGGTCCACCACGAAGCTGGCTTCCAGCGCCGTGAGGGCTTCGCTCAGCCGATCGGCGCTCGCGGCCTCGCCGGCCAGGAGGGCGGCCCGGTACAGGGCCGCATAGCGTTCCACCGGCGACGACGTCTCACCCACCGCCGAAGCGATCAGATGGTCGACCGCCAGACGCTTGGTCGCGTCGTCCAGGTCGTCGCCCAGGCCATGCTCCTCGTCGAGCAGCGCGATGGCCTGTTCGATCTCCTCGGTCGCAGGAACTTCCAGGCGTTCGGTGGGGCTCGCGGGACCTGTCGGCGTCCCGTTCGATGCTATGGCAGGCTCGGGTGTCGGCTGAGATCCGATAGACGGCTCTGTCTCGTCTGGCGACGCCGGCGCGGCGGAAATGGGCTGCTCGATGCGCAGCGAGACCGTGCGGCCGGCGATGCCCTCGAAGGACTCCGTCCGTGCCGGCAGACCAGCCCATTCAATCCGCAAAGTGTTCGGTCCGGGCGGAACCTCAAAAGTGATGGATGCAGCCGTAGCGCGTCCGCTGGGAGCGGGCCGGCCATTGAGCAGCACTTGGGCGTCGGCACGTTGCGGCTCGGGCCAGAGCAGTTCCAGCTCGGCGACCGGGGCCGCACGGCCTTGCTGGAACGAGTTCCTCCTGGTCGGATTGCTTCCGTTCGAATCCGTCTGAGGCGCATCCGTCTCGGTCGAACCTGTCTCAGTCGGGTTGGTCTCGGGCGGGGTGAATCCCTCGGTCGGCGGCGTGTGCTCGACGACTGGGCGGTTGGGGGTGCTTTGCGTACTGAACACGACCACCAGAATCAGCAACACCACCGCCACACCGCCGCCGATCACCCACGGCAAGGGGAATGATTTGCTGGAACGCGCCGTGGATGTCGGTCGGGCGCCGCCCGCGGTGCTACTGCCGCCGGGCTGCTCGCCGACATGAGCGAACAGATCCGACAAGCCCTCTTCCGGCTCGGCGGCAGCGATTGGTTTGGGCCGCGTGGGACGAACCGGAGCGGCGGCTGGCGTCGACTTGGCAGCGCGAAGTGTTTGGTCGTAGGCGGCCCGGCGCTCGGGGTTCAGCAAGGTCACCCTTGCCTGGGCGACCTGGCCAAGCAGGTGCTCGACGTGCGCCGCGTTCGGCCCGAGTTGGTGATTCTTCAGAAAGGTCATCTGCCGTTCGGCGGCAGCATCAATGACGTCGCGATTCTCCTCAAAGGCCTCCACTCCGAGCAATCGGTAGAGTGTTGGGGGTTGGTCCTTAACCGGAATGCCCAGCAAGCGATGGTAGAGTTCAGGGGGGACAGACATACAGGCACCATCAGATTCGCGAAGGCAGCTTGGACCCATTTGGGGAGCACATCCCAGAATACTGGGGAGCCTGGGGGCCGGCAAGCGATTTGGTGGGCTTCCAGCCTGATGTGCCGATGGGGGATTTGCCCACCCCGTGCAGCGCTCTGGCGAGACGCTGATCCGAAAGCGGCTGTCGACGGGAAGCGCGACGCCCGACCGAGGTGCCAGGACCGCGAGGGGCCGACGCATCGGTCGTTTCCGCATCCTGCTCGTAAGCTTAGGCGTCAGGAAGACGGGGCGGGCGGTGGTTGTTGGGCCTTGAACTCAACACGACCCTTGCCGGACCAGCGCGGTTTGGCAGCGACCCCCGCGACCAGGCACCAGCGCAGGAGTGCCCCCTGTAGGACTCGAACCTACAACAAACTGATTAAGAGTCAGTTGCTCTGCCAATTGAGCTAAGGGGGCTCGGTGAGGATGCGAGCCTCGATGGGCGACCGATGAGGGGGGCGCCAGCGTGAAGAATAGAGCCATCCTAGCAATGGATGGTTCGGTCACAAGCCCCGATTGTCGCCAATTTTTTCGCGCAGGCCCTGCAAAACACGGCGGGCAAGCGGCCGCCAACCGCCCGGCGGCAAGTCGCGGGCGTCCAAATAACCGGCGAGCAAATCGCGGGGCCAAGGGCCTGTGGCGCCGGTTTCCGCGATTCGCCCGGCCAGGTCCAGCAGATCGGCCTCCAACAGGGTGTCGCTGGCCAACTGGTCGAGCTGTGCGGCCTCCCACCCCACAAGCACAAGCCCAGGATCGGCCCGCCCGAGGCAATCGGCGTGCTCGGCCGTTCGGTTCAGGCACAGCCTGTCGGCTCCGTCGGGCCCCAGGACAAGCCGCCAACGGTGCATTCGCCCGAGTGTCCGACCGGCCGCCCGGGCCAGGGGGGCGAGGGATTCCGGATCATCGGCCAAGGCGACACACTGGTCCGTCAGGCTCGGGCCGTCGACCCGTTCGCGGAGCAAGGCCGGTGCGGAACGAGGCGATTTCGGCAGCCAAACCGCCAAGGGTCGGGGGACTTCGATCCCTCGATTGAGCAGGGCATGACCACTCCACCAAGCCGCGCGGGCTTGGCGAGCGGCCTGAGGGTGTTCGGCCGGCCATTCCACTCGCTCAATGGAGGGGTCCACGGTCGGGCAGCCGGCTGCGGCCCAGGCGTCAATCGGTTCGAAGGGCAGTTCCCGGACGCGATGCAACGTGGCCCCTGGCAACACATCGCAAATGTAGTCCTGGGTCGTCCTCAACAGGCGACGGTCACGGCTGCGAGCAATCCGGGCGGCATGGCGTTGGGCCTCGATGGCCAGTTCCGCGAAGGCCTCCTCGGGCGAAGGAACGGCCTCACTCGGGCGGCCGGTCCGATAGGCCTGCCAGAAGGCTCGCCAATGCGGCAGGGCGGTGCGATCGCGAACGCCAGCGAACAGGCTGGCCAGCGAACGCCGACTCGCTGGCCAATCCATGCGGGCGCGAAGGCGAACATTCGGCAGATCAATCACCAGGGGCCGCCAGCCGAGGCCCGCCGGATGATCTTCCAGCAAGATGTTGCCCGGGTGGAAGTCGCCGTGATCGGCCCCGGCTTCGTGACAGGCAGCGCACAGCCGACCCAGCGAAGCCGCCAGCCCTTCGCCGGAATGGTCTGCCTTGGTGGTGAGGCGATCCGCGGTTGCGAGCCATTCCTCCAGAGTCTGGCTGCGGGGGATCGCCCGACTGATAAAGAAGCTGGCAATCAACAGGCCGAAGCGGCGAACCTCGCCATAGGCCACGGCCTCGATGGTGGGAACCCCCCGGGCGGTCAGCTCTTGGGCCCGCAGCCACTCGCGGCGGGCGGGACTGGCCCGGAACCACCGACGAAACAGGTTGCGTCCCAGGCCGTGGAAGCGATCGAACTTGACGAAGTAGCTTTGCCCATCGTGGCCCCATTCCATCACACTACGGTGGGGGGCGGTCTTGACGATCCGGCCAGTTCCCTCGGTCAGCAGGCGAACGGGGTCGAGGCCTCGCCAGGGATCGCTGATCCTCCAGCTTGCCCGACGAACCAGCGGCGCCGGCAGCCGGTCGCGACCGTGCGGGTCGGCAGAGGAACTCAGCAATGCGACGACGGCCGACATCACAGGCACAAACTCAACAGGATAGGACTGGCCAAGCGGCGAGCCGCTGTTCGGCTTCCACAACGCGCGACCAGCCGCGGCGTGCTTCCCCGTTAGGGCGACAAACTGGGGAATCGAGGGGGAACCTAGAGGAAATGGCGCAACGGCGTCAATGCGGATGTCCCACGCCCGGCCCATGAGGGGGTGTGGCGGCAGGCGCCAGATCAGGGCGTTGGTCGCATTCACACGAATCGGGTGGTTTGCTTCCAGTGAAGAGTGCTAGAATCACCCCCAATTGTTGTGGAAACCCTTGCCACCCAACCAACAATAGAATTGTTAGGGTGTCAATTGTTCGGCTGAGCCGAGATTGGCGGATCCAGGTCGCCGGCTCGATGCGGTCGCGGTGAGCACGGTCCTTCGCGCAGTGGGTGGGAATGTCTGGGCTTCGGCTGAACGTGCTGTTTGTGGGGCAGGCGACCCATCGTCGCTCGGCCATGCCCGAGGTATTGGCTGGCCTGGGGCATGTGGTCGTCGAGGCGTCGTTTCCTCGCTGTTTGGAACAGCTCAATCAGTCGCCCGTCGACATGATTGTGGTGCTGGCGACCGCCGATCAGGCCGACTTGCAGCAGATGCTGGGCACCCTCAACCGCGCCAGCGATCCGCCGGTCCGCTGGCTGGTGGCCGTCGCCCGCAGCGACGAGTTTGATGAGGTGGCCGAGCGGCTGGGCCCGGCGATTCGGTCGGGCGAGCTGGACGACCTGTGGTGTCTGCCGCTGTCGGCGGCGCAGGTGGCCGTGCGAATTGACGTGCTGGAACGTGGCGGCTCGCGGGGGGAAGCGGCCGTCAGCGGTGCCTTGCGGTTGATGGCCGAAGATCGACCGCTCCACGAGGTGTATCAGCAGACGGTTTGGGAATTGGGGCGATTGGCCCCGCGGGCGGCGGCTTGTCTACGCTTGATCGATCAGCACAGTGGGCGGTTGCGACTGATCGAGTCGCATGGGTTGCCCGACCCCATGGCCGATCACTTGGCCCACGAAGCCATCGGCCTGGTTGCCAATAGCCCCTGTGCCACGGCGGTGCAGGAACGACGCCCTTTGCTGGCGGACGCTTTTTTCAACGAACCCCGCTGGCCGGCCTTTCGTGAGGTGGCCGGGCACTGCGGATTGGATTGGTGTCTGTGCGTGCCGGTGATGGCCGGCCCGACGCTGGTGTTGGGCAGCCTCTGCGTTTTAGGAAGGAGTGGCACGAGTGCCGACGCCAGGCTCCAGGGACGGGTCGAGACCCTGGCACGGACCTTGAGTCTGACACTCGCGCGGCGGGTGGTCGACGAACGCTTGCAGCGGACCACACGTCGCCTGCAAGAATGCCTGGATGCCGCCCACGACGGCATCTGGGAAGCGGATGTCGACGCGCCCCGGATTGTCCTGAACACCGCGGGCGAACGGCTGTTGGGGCTGGAATCGCCACCGGCCTCGCACGACTTGGGCGGCTGGATGGCACTGTTGGCAGCGGACGATCAGGCCACGGTTGCCGAGATTCTCAGGCCAGTGCTCGTGGGGCAGCAATCGCGATTTCAGCACGAACAATGCTTGCGCCCCGAAGGTCAACCCGAGCGATGGGTCGCGGTGGACGGGCAAGTGGTGGCACGGCACCCCGGGGGACGCGCCGCACGGCTGGTGGGCTCGCTCCGCGACATCACCCAGGAGAAGCAGCTCGCCGAGCGTTTGCGAAACGCCGAGCAAGCCGCCGATACCGGGGGCATGCCGCCGAAGTTGCTCTCGGAGATGAGCCACAATCTCCGCACGCCGCTGAACGTTATTCTGGGCATGAGCGACTTGCTGCTGCATGGGCAAACCACCAGCGAACAGCGCGAGGGGCTGACGACCATCCGCGACAGCGGCCGCAATCTGCTGCGGATGCTCAGCGACATCTTTGACGCCGCCCGCATCAAGTCGGGGCAAGTTCGGCTGCGGCAAGCCACCTTCCAGTTGAGTTTGTGCCTGCAGGACCCGGTCCGCACCATCGGCTATCGTGCGCGGCGCAAGGGATTGGAACCGATTCTGGCGTTGGCACCCCAACTGCCCGAGTGGCTGATTGGCGACGACCGTCGTTTGCAGCAGGCGCTGCTGCCGATGCTGGATCACGCCGTGCAGACCACCCCGCGCGGAGCGGTCGAACTGCATGTCGGCTTGATGGATCCCGGCGACGCCGCTTGCCGTTTGGCCTTCGATGTCATCGATCAAGGCGGCGGCATCGACCCCGGGATTCTTGCTCGGGTGTTCGATCAATCCGCCCCGCCACCTGCCGAAGAGGAAACTTCGGAGGCCAGCGATGGGCTGGGCCTGCGGATCACTCGCGATCTGGCCGAGTTGATGGGCGGCGTGTTGCGGCTGGAGAAATCCGACGCGACGGGAAGCCACTTCCGCCTGGAATTGCCCTTCGGTTTGCTGGCCGAGCCGCCGGACTCGCCGTTTCGCGGCGGACTGGACAAGCTGGCCGGCCAGCAAGTGCTGCTGGTGGAGGATCATCCCGCGACGCGGGCGGTGGTCGGCCAGACACTCGTCGGCTGGGGGCTGGAAGTCCGTCAAGCGGCCAGCTTCGACGAAGCCCTCAAGGCGATCCAGCAGGCATCGCACGACCAGCGGCTGCCCTCGGCCGTGGTGCTCGACGATCGATTGGGCGAGGCCTCTGCGCTGGAGTTGCTCAAGCAATGGGCCCAACGGTTTGATTTCCGCCCGCCCAGCGTGTTGCTCATCTCGCGGACGGCGACGCAAAGCGAGTTCCAACGCGACGGCCTCGGGCAGCCGATTCGACCGGTCGCCAAACCCGTGTTGCCCTGGGAATTGGGCGAAGCCCTGGTCGAGCTGCTGGGCGGCCGCCCGGAGCAGCCGCGTCCGGCGGCGGATTCTGCGAGCGTTTCACCGCCGGACTCGCAGGGGCTGACGCTGCTGCTGGTGGAAGACAATCCCGCCAACCGCCGCTTGGCGCTCAAGATGTTGCAACGCCTGGGCCACCGCGTCCTGGAAGCCGACGACGGACACCTGGCCGTCGAACAGGCCACCCATCAGGCGGTAGATGCGATTTTGATGGACGTGCAGCTTCCGGGAATCGACGGGCTGGAGGCCACCCGCCGGATTCGCAAATACGAACAGGAGGGTGGCCGCCGGCGAACGCCGATTGTGGCCATGACGGCCCATGCTTTTGAGGAAGATCGCCAGCGGTGTCTGGCGGCGGGCATGGACGAGTTTCTGCCCAAACCCCTGGATCTGGAGCATTTCCAGCGGCTCATCGCACGGCTGATGCGGGGAGGCAACGGTGCGAAGTCCTGTTCGGAATAGTCGGGCCAGTCAATGAGCTACCCCCCACCGGCCAAGCAGAAAGCTGGCATTTGGCTACCGGTTCGCCCAGCGGGCTACTACACTACAGACAGGGCCATTTGGGGCTTCTTGGGGCAAGGGAACCTCCTCGACCAGCGACGGATCCGGCCACAAGGCGTGATTCGCCCGCATCGCGCTCGAAATCATCGCGGGCAGCACGAGCGAGTGCGACAGCATGACCATTTCCGACAGCCTGAAGAGTGGTGAATGGGTTCCCCTCATGAGACTGGGGAACTGGGCCGATCTCGGCTATTTCGAGAGCGTCCTACACGAGGCCGAGATCACGACCGACCTGATTCAGCACGAGCAATCCAGCGCGCAAGATGGGCGTCGCACGGTGACGCTGGTGCTGCTGGTTCCCACGAATCAGGCGGAACGGGCCGCCGAGGTGCTGGCCGCCGAGATGGACGAAGTCCGAGCGGCCGAGACCGAGGACAGCTTCGACTCGCCCGACGCCACCGATTGGCAACCGGTCGCCGATGCCCGCGAGGCCTGGACCCGCGAGGCCGGCGCGGCATTCGCGCCCCAGGACGAATCGGGATTGGGGCTGTGGAAGCCCGTGCTGCTGCTGATTGTGGCGGGCGGACTGACCTCGTTGTTCTGGCATCGGCTACCCGCGGTGCAAGAGCCCGACCCCATTGATCCGCAGCACGACCTGTGGCATGCCCTGTCGGAGTTAGAGCGTCCGCTGGTGAGCCCGCCTCGGGGCCATTCGCCGGGTCGGCGGTTGTGGTACGATCCTCAGTCGGGGACGCTCAACCTGGAAGAAGACTTCAACGGCGATGGCCGCTACGATCGCCGTCGGCAATTTCATCCCAACCGACCCTCGGTTGTCCGGCACCCAGCCCGTTGATGGGTGGCGGCTCAGCTAGTATCACAAAGGGGATCGGTGGCCAGCCCCCGTGGTCCAGGCCTCGTGTGGTTCAGGCCAAGCGTGGCCCACACTCGACCAGGTCCAATTCGGGTCTTGGGCCCGACGAGCCCGTCGGTCCGGTTTGGCTACCGGTCCTGTCTGGTCATTGGTCCTTCAGGGACATTGCTCCTGTTTGGCGCGTTCAACACACCTCTCGCCCGAGTCTCCATGACGACAACCGCTGATAGTGCCACCATCGACCGCTGGGTCGAAGAGCTTCGCGATTTCCGCACCCGACGCGAGGCCCGGCAGAATCTGATCAAGGTGGGTGCCACCGACGCGATGATCGCCTGTTTGAGCGATCGCAACGACAGCGTCGTGTGGGCGGCCGTGCAATCGCTGCCGCAATTGCCCGACAACGAGCGGGCCCTGCCGCACCTGGTCAATTTGCTGCAGCAAGGCAAGTTAATGCTGGATGTGGTCACCGCCCTCAAGGAGATCACCGGCAAGGATTGCGGACTCAACGTGCGGGCCTGGTCGGCCGAGTTGGGTTTTGCCCAGTCCGAGATTGAAGCCGCCGTCGGCGGCCAGACCCTGGCCGATGTCGTGCAGCAGGTCAGCGAGATTCTCTCGGTCGAGCCCACCGGCGACGACCCGAACTACGTGTTTGAGTTCACCCTGCCCAACAGTCGCCGACAGCGGGTGTTCCTGACCGGCGGACAAGTTGACAACGAAGGCGACGAGCTGGTGCTGATCTACTCGCCCTGCGCCCCGGCGCGGGCCAAGTACTACGAACAGGCATTGCGGCTGAATGCCAAACTGCCAGCCGGCGCGGTGGGTATTCACGATCTGGAGGGCTCGCCCTACTTCGTGTTGATCGACATGCTGCTGGGCGCGGCGCTCGATCCCCGGCAGCTTTCCAAAACCATCCGCGAAATCGCTTCCCGGGCGGACCAACTGGAAGAGCGACTCACGCAAGACGATCGGCATTGACAGCGAGGGCCGCGGTGTGACAGGCCGGAACCCTCCGCCGCCTGGCGAATCCAGTCTCATCCGGGCCCTGGATGCGTCGGCCAATCGCGCACGCGAGGCCCTGCGGGTCGTCGAGGACCACGCGCGCTTCGTGCTGGATGACGCCCACCTGACCGAGCAGCTCAAACGCTTGCGGCACGACCTGGCGACGGCCACCGCCGGCGTTGACCCGAGCGCTCGGCTGGCCTGTCGCGAGACCCAAGCCGATGTGGGCACCCAGGTCACATTGCCCAGCGAGGCGGCTCGCCCAACAACCGCCAGCGTGGTGGCGGCCAACTGGTCGCGGTTCAGTGAAGCGATCCGCAGCCTGGAAGAGTTCGCCAAGCGGATCGACCCCACCATGGCCGCGGCCTGCGAAACCCTTCGCTATCGAGGTTACACCCTCGAACGGGCGCTGGGCCTGGTGGCCCAATCGCTTAACCAACTGGCCGACGCCCGCCTGTATGTGCTGATGGACGGCCAGGCCGATGAGGCAACCTTTGTCGATGGGGTCACCCGCCTGGTGGCCGCGGGAGTCGACATCATCCAACTGCGCGACAAGCAGCTCAACGACCGCACCTTGGTGCAGCGGGCCCGGGCCCTGGTCGCCGCAACCCGCGGCACCGCGACGCGGGCGATCATCAACGATCGGCCCGATATCGCCTGGCTGGCCGGTGCCGACGGCGTCCACGTGGGCCAAGACGAGCTAAGCGTGAAAGACGCCCGCAGCCTGTTGGGGCCGGAGGCCTGGATCGGGGTGTCGACCCATTCGGTGGACCAGGCCGAGCGGGCGGAGTTGGACGGAGCGACCTATGTGGGCGTGGGTCCGGTTTTCCCCTCGGCGACCAAGGCGTTTGACCGCTTTGTGGGGCTCGAGCTGGTTGGCCAGGTGGCCCAACGCATTCGCCTGCCGGCGTTCTGCATCGGCGGAATCCACGCCCAGAACCTGCCCGAAGTGCTGGCGGCCGGGGGACGGCGGATTGCCGTGAGTTCGGCGGTCTGGCAAGCCGCCCAGCCGGACCAAGCCGCGCGGCAACTCAAGCAACAAATCCTGAGCTACGCTGGCGGATGACCGCGGCAGAGACCTTCATCGGTGTGACCGTGCCGAGCGCGCTGGGAGCGGCCTGCGGAGTGCTCGTCGGACTGTGGTGGGCGGGCGTGAGCATCACTCCCGCATCCCTGGCCGTCGCCGCCTTTGCCCCCTTGGCCGTCGCCGCCGTAGCCCTCGCCCTGGTCCCCGTGGGATCCTTGGCCGTGGCCCGCGCGGACACCCTCAGCC
>JBJHDE010000010.1:0-1685 GCA_050486385.1 Planctomycetales bacterium
GCAGCACTCCGATGGACAACGCGAACTCAAGTATATCCCGACTTACAGAAGTCATTCGGCCGCTGGTAATACTCTCTGGTGGGATCCATGTGATGAACTGGAAGATCACCAGCAGCATTGCCGCCGGGATGGACAACGGAAGCAGGAACATCAACGTATTCCTGAAGATCGGCGAGACACTCCAGACCATGTGTCGTTTCCTTAAACTGTGGAGAGCTGAACATTGAAAAAGTTTCGGTCATTCGCGCACGGGTGCCCTTGCTTCATCAAAAAGTGTGCCACGGCTTGCTGGCAAGCTGTGCGATAGGCTCTTCGACGTTGAACAATTGAGCCGAAGCCCAACCATTCCAGGCAAAGTGAACGGTTTCCGACACGGCTTGCTTACCTGGGAGCCGCCATGGCCAGTCGTCTCTCGTCGAAGATGCCCGAGGGTTCGCGACCTGGGAAATCGAGCCGATCTTCAGTGTGCAGGAAGTGGATTGCTTCATGGCATGCCGAGCATTATGAACAACGCGAGGGGACCCAGGGAGATCGTCATCATGCTGAGCACGAGTAGCGCCAACAGCACAAAAGACATGCGGGCCCTTCGTTTGGCCAGGTAGTCGAGCACGCCACAACCGATGAAGATCAGTAGCACCATCGGAGCAAACACCAAGAAACCCCAAATATCCAGAGGAACTTGGAATTCACCCGAGTAAACAGTCGCCGCGACGATCAGGCTGACGAAGGACAACCCTGGACAGAAGAAGATCCAGCACCCCGGCGCTAGACGCCGTAAATTCATCACCTGAGCACCTCGCAAGTGAATGGCGGATTCCGACCAACAACATCAACAATCGAATGCCCACCTCTCCGCGTGAGCTGACACATTCCAGCGGGCTGCCGTGGTCCAAGACTTTGTCACCGTTCAACAGATAGCCGAGGCAGCGGGATGCGCGGCCCATGGTGTCACTCGCGAGACATGTCTTTCATAAGCGGAAAGAAGCCGCGCTTGCGATCGCTGGAGAGGGTCCAGTTGACCGGGACACTTTGAAAGCCGTGCTCGAAGCCTTCGCCTCGCTGGCGGAAGTCGAAATAGCCCCACGAGGCGTACTCGCTGACCGCGGCCACAAAATTGTTGTTGGGTTGGTCGAAGTTGAAGTGGTCGTCTTCGTTGAACAGAATGGGCATCTCACGATACCCGGCCACCTGGCGGGTCTGTCGGACCATCTGGGCAATGCGTTTCGGGTCGTTCACGCCGTTGCCGTGCAGCAGCAGGTAGTCCGAGGCCTTCACGACGTTGGGCTCGGGGATCCGCCCTCCACCATAGCTGGTGCTGACGTACAGCCGGCGGCCGTCGCGCTGCCGGTCGCGGACCCGCTCGATGAGTTCGTGTACCCGGTGCGGCTGCAGGATCGCGTGGTCGTAGCGGATGTTGCACTCGTTGTTGATCTCGATCATCACGTTGCGGTAGCCGCGATCCAGCACCCAGTCGACGGTGTTGTCGACCGCGGCAATCACGGCGGCCTCATCGTCCAGACGCTCATCCTGGCCGAAGTAGAAGATGCCCAGAATCACGACCATGCCCAGTTCGTCGGCGCGATCGAGAATCCGTTCCAAACGCCCGAGATACTCGGGCCGGAGACCGCCGTCGTTGCGAATGGCCGAGTTGTGCCACGGCTGCTGGCGGCTGTAGCCCTCGGGGC
>JBJHDE010000010.1:1695-8677 GCA_050486385.1 Planctomycetales bacterium
GGGCTGCCCCCTTGCAGGTTGATTGTGAAGGCCAACATCCCATGGGCTCGCCACTGGGGCATGGCTTCGACAAATTCCCGGGTGTTCCGCTCGGGATCCCAGGTGCCGGTATCGGGATAGGCCCAGCGGTCGCGGGTCTCGGGGTTCAAATCGTCAAAGATGCCCTGCACCATGCGGCTGTTCATGAGAAGGCCCTCGATCTTGTGGCCGCGCCACGATCGGCCCTCGTAGGTCGGACGCCCGTTGATGTGAAAGGCCGGGCCCACGATGTGGACCTCGGTCTGGCGGTTGGGGGCCTCGGGGGGCTGGGCCACGGCGGTGGCGACGCCCGACCCCAAGGCCAGCACCACAGCCAGCGCCCCAATCAGCGTCGACGCACTTTCCACGCCACGAATCATTGAAGCCTCTCCCTCGCAATGGCGAAGCCTGGCGGAACGCGTTGCCAGCCCCGCGGGCTGACCACCCTCTATGGTGGCCGAGACCGCTGTGCGACGGAAGGGGCGCGGCCACAAAGGCCCACGCTCGGTGAGGAATTGGCGAGAACGCGGCTGATGAAGTGGCGAGGACGCCGGTGGTCAGTCGCGGCCACTGCCGTTGGAGGCATAGGCCGATTGCCCATTGCCCACCCCTTGGACGGCGGGCGTACGGAAGCCGGTCTCGGCCGATTGGGACTCGGGCGAGTCGCCCACGAAGTGGTCCTGGAAGTCTTCCAGGTGGATCACGCGATAGCAGGCATCGCGGAGACTGGGGGCCACGCCATTGTGCCAGCCAATCACGGTGACCCGCTTGCCCAGGGTGGTGCGGAGATCCTGCACCAGCGGCGCGAAGTCTCCATCGCCCGAGCACAGCAGGGCCTGATCGTAGCTGTTGGTGAACGCCAGCTTCAGCAGATGGACGGCGATGCCCACGTCGACGCCTTTCTGCTCGTGCTCGGCATAGCTGCTGCGGCAGACCGGGCAGTTGCGGCGTTTCTCTTTGAGTTCCGAGAAGTGGAGCTGAAAGCTCAGGGTGTTCCGCAGAAACTGGTGGAAGGCCTCGCGACCGGCGCTGGGGGCGTCCGAGACGCAATCGAAGTAATGGACATCAAACACCTCGCCCCCGGACAAATCATCCATCAGGTGCTTGAAGCGATTCCAATCAAACCGCTTACCAGGCTGAATCTGCAACCGCTGGTTGACGATCGCGGGACGGAATTGGCCGGCATCGATAAAGGCAATGGTCTTCATGGGGGCAGAACATCTCCCGGAACGCAACCGCCCACCGCGAAGCGACGGGGCGTGCTTGTTCCGACGGTGTGATGGTGAGAAGATTCAGACAGCCGCGCACCACGGGCAACCGGGGAGAACTCCCCCGAAGGGCTGGTGCGCCAACCACGGATGTCGGTAGAAAGATCTCCCCCAGGAATTCGGGGGAAGCACATCGCCAAAGGCACGAAAACTCGACAAGCCTTCTGGCATTTATACAAGCCCCCCGTTTCCCCTGTCAAGAAAATCCGCAACTTGTTGCGGCTGGGGGGGTGTGCCGCAGGCTCAGTGTCGGGGTCGCGCGGGCTTCGCCCGACCCATCAACGAACTGTCGGGGGCCAGTTTGTCGAGTTCCAGCCGAAACCGCACCACATCGACCTGCTCGTTATTGAACAGATGCAGGTGGATCACCCGGGGGCTGCTCTGATCGCGGAACAAACGGATGCCGGCAACCGCGGCCGAGTGGTGATCGATCCAGCGGTACTGGTCGTCGACCATCAGGCTGTAGTAGGCATTCTTCTGGGGGAGGGAGTTCAGCAGTTCGTCGTAGTCCTGGACAAACGGAGGGGCACCAATCCCCACCGGCAGGGCGATTCCCGGCCGCTGGTCTTGCGGATCGGCGGCCGGCAGCGTGGCGAAGTCGATTCCCCCCAGAACAAAACGGATCGCCCCGCCACTCTCGGCGGCAAAGCGAAGTTCCAGCTCGCCCAGGGGAGTGTCCTGGCCAGGGCTGTTGACCTCGCGGAAGATGGCTCCCTCGAATTGGGCGTCTCGCCAGTAGGCTTTGCCCCAGGAATCGAAACCCAGCTTCCGACCGCTGAGCACTAGAAAGTCGTCCAGCGCCCACTCCGACTTCATCCACCCCCCCAGGTCGGGAATCTGGGGCTGACCCGATTTCGAACCTCGTGGCTGGCCGCCCGAGCGTTCTAGCTCGGCGTGTGCGGCGACGCTGCGTTGGGCCACCACCTGCCGCAGCTTGTCCAGGTCGACCAGGGTGCCTGCTGGGTCGATCCCATGGTTATCGGCAAGGTCAAACTCGCGGCGATCGGGATAGCCTTGCCCGGTATTGCGGACCCACAATCGGCGATAGTGTTCGCGGGGGAAGTCGAACCAACCGTGGTAATACACGGCGGGTTGGCCTTCGTCCTCGATGTGCAGCAGCAGTTCCCAGGGGCCATCGTCCAGGCAGTTGCGTACCAGGCTGACGGTCGAGAGCCGCTCGCGCTCGAAGCCGTCGCCGCCGGTGATCTCGACGTGCGGGCCTTGGGCGTTGAAGCGGACTTCCTGGCGATTCCACTGCCGATCGGCCAGGGCGATGCGGGCCAACTCGGGCTCCCGCTGGCACCAGGCCGGTAGGGCGGGAATCATCAGCCCCACATCAATGTTCTTGAGCACAATCTGGGCCACGTCCGGCGTCGTGCTGGTCACGATCAAGTCGAACCGATCCTCGGCCCGTTGCACCAACACCAGCGATCGGTCGGCGTAGGCGCCAAACTTGGCCGACAGCCCGTCGCTGGCGCACTCCATACTCTCGCCAGGCGAAAGCTCTTTGAGGACCAACTCCTGTACCTCGCCATACCGCGGCTGAAGCAGGATCCAGCCCAAGCCCATCAGCAACAGCCCCACCACCACCGCGGCCAACGTCCAGCGGGCGCGATCCAGGGCCGTCATGCTGTGGTGTTCGTCGGCGTCGTGGGCTTCGGCGTCGCGGGCATCAATCTCGCGGGGGGCTTCGGGACTCTGGGTGCTCATCATGGGTGGGTTCGACCTCCTTGCCTGTCCCCGGTTGAAACTGCGGACGGAATCCTTTCCCAGGGCAAGTCGCTCCGCGACCAGCCCGACCCTCCGGCAACCGGTAGACGGCGGTTCTATCCGGGCACGGAAATCGGCGGAAGACGGGTTTCTCGGAGCCCCCTCGCGAGAACCATTTGCCCGCCGCCGATTGGCTTTCTTGCACGAAGCGGGGACCAAACACGCACTATTTCCCATGAGGGCCAACCATCGGTCCGCCCCGCGGGCCGCGGGGTTCAACACCGTAAGGCCCCAGGCCGCTTGAACCGTCAGGGAGATTGATCCGCCATGTCCGCCGAACCCATGAAGCTCACACTCCGCGTGCTGTTGGCCTACCTCGACGGCATTCTGCCCAAGGAGGATCAGGCCGCCGTCGCGAAGATGATTGAAGACAGCCAAGTCGCGCGGCAGATCCTGGAACGTCTGCGGTTGGTGGTCCGCAACCCCGAGTTGGCTGCCCCTCCGGTGAGTGGCCCCGATTTGCGGAAGTGGGATCCGAATCGCGTGGCCGAGTACCTGGATCGGGTGTTGCCCGAAGACAAGGTCACCGAGTTCGAGCGGTTCTGCCTGCACAGCGATAAAGAACTGGCCGAACTGGTCGGGGCCCACCACGCCCTGTCGTTGGTGTTGCGGGGGGCGCCCGAGTTCGACAAGGCCACGCGCGAGCGGATGTACGCGGTGCTGCACGAGCATGGCGAAGCCGAGTCGGCCGAGGCCAGCGAGCGGGCGGCGTTTGAAGATGCCCCGGTGACCGAGGATGGTGTGCAGACCATGGGCGGCGGCGGGCTGATCGAGACGGCCGACCACGAAAAGTCGGCCGCCGAGATGCTGGGTGTCGACGGCAGCGCGCCGGCCGCCGTGAAGAATCAGGCCAACCTGGGCGAGAAGGAACACCACGAGCGAGTCAGCGTGCCCGACGAGGTTCGGCAGGCCGCCGCGCAAGAACAGCTATGGCGGCGGGCGATTCCGCTGGTGGCCCTGTTGGTTTTGATTGGCCTGGGCGGAGCCATCATCATGGCCATCCGCGGCACTGGCATTGCCGAGAACAACGACCCCACGGCCCCGGTTGGGGCGGGCCTGGCGGACGATCCCGATCAGCCGGCCGAGCCCGAACCGCGTCAGCCCGACGAGCCGCCCCCGTCGGAGAACGGCGAACCCAACGATACCGACCCCGTCGAACCCCTGGATCCTGATGCCCGGTTGCCCAGCGAGCAGATGCCCGCCGAGCCAACCGAAGCCCCACCGGCAGAGCCCGGCGACGAGCCAGAGATGCCAGAGATGCCCGAGACGCCCGCCGAGGCCCCGCCCGAGCCGTTGCCCCCAGCGACCACCGACGACGAGCCGGCGGACGACCAACCCGCCGACGAACCGCCACCGGCGGAGCCGCCGGTGCCGCGCGTGGAAGTGGGCCACTACGCCTCAACCGGTTCGGTGCTCTTCCACGCCAAGCAGGAAGATGGCCGCGAGGTCTGGAAGCGGCTGGCCCCCCGCAGCCGCATTCTGTCGGGCGATCGGCTGGCGGCGCTGAACTCGTTCCGCCCCGCGATTGAATTGACCGAGGCGGTGCGGGTCGAGCTGCTGGGCGGGGCCCGAGCCGATTTGCTGCCGCCCGATGAAGAAGGCACGCCCGGTGTGGCCTTCTCGAAGGGGCGGATGGTCGTCACGCCGTTGGCTGGTCCGGCGGTGTTCCGCCTGGCTATCTTCGATGAGACATTGCGGATCGAACTGGCTGAGGGAGCGACCTTGGGCGTCGAACTGGTGCCCACGCTGCTGCAGTGGAGCGACAACCCCGAGCAGTCCGGTCGACGGGTCGATGCCGTCTACTATCTGGCATCGGGTAGCATGCAGTTGGTCAGTTCAACCGGCACGCTCAGCGTTCCGGCTGGCCCCGCCAATGGCACGCTGATTCCCTTGCAGAGCGGCACGGCCGAGGTGCCCGAATGGGTCATCCGCAACGATTTCTCGCCGATTGAGAAGCGGGCGGCCGACCGGGTGGAAGGCGATATCAGCACCGAGCATCAGGGCGCCTGGCGACTGCTCGAGATCACCCAATCGGAAGCCACCCAGCGGCAGGTCGAGATCCGCATGCTGGCCCTGCGGGGCCTGGCCACCCTGGGCGATTACCGGCCGGTGGCCGAGGCCCTTGGATCCGAAGGCCTGAGCCGACCGCAACGCGACGAGTTGATTGACGAGCTTCGCGCGGCCATTGCCCGCAGCCCCGAACATGCCGAACGGGTGAAGGAAGCCTTCTTGAAGGTGAATCCCAACGACGGTGACCTGCTGTATCGCATGCTGTGGGGATTTAACGACACGGACCTGGCGCGCGGGGCCGATGCGCAGTTGGTCGGGATGCTGATTCACCCCGATCTGACGCACCGGGTGCTGGCGATTTGGAACTTGCGGCAGATCAACGCCGGCCGCAGCCTGCTGTACGACCCCACCGCATCGCCCGCCGATCGCGCGGCCAAACACCGCTCGTGGGAGGATCGCTTGAAGCAAGGGGCCATTCGCTGGAATCGGTCCTGAAATCAGGGCGATTGCACGATCAATCAGGTTCAACCCAGCACTTGATGGTCCCCCAAAAACCATCAGCCCTCGGGCGTTAGCCCGGGGTTCATTCAAGAACCGACAGCCTGGCAACTCGTTAAAGACCGGACGCGATCGCGATCCGGCTAATGATTCCTCGCCACCGGAACTCCATCAACTCCACCAACTCCGTCAGCCCTCGGGCGTTAGCCCGGGGTTCATTCAACAACCGATGGCCTGGCAACACGTAAAAAACCGGACGCAAACGCGATTCGGCTAATGATTCCTCGCCACCGGAACTCTATCAACTCCACCAACTCCATCAGCCCTCGGGCGTTAGCCCGGGGTGCTTGCCGTAACCGTTCACACCCCGGGCAGCAATGACGGTGCGGGTTGGCCGGAAAAATCGCTAACAAGGGCGTTGATCACGTAGGCGAAGATGTTGCGGCCTTGCTGGCGGCAGGTGGTGACGGGCGCGCAATCAGATCGTCCGTGATCTCCAGTGACATGTGCCAGGTATCGCGGATCCGACCCTCTTTGCCAAGGGAAAACCCGCCCCGAGTTTACGCCCCGATCCCAGGCGGTGAACGGTTACCCAACGCGGCTATTCGGCTTTGAGTCGCTCGCTGCATTGGGTCATGATCTGGGCGGCCACCTGATTGGGATTGTATCCGCCAGGCAGACGCACCAGGTGTTTGCCGTATTGCTCGCAGAACTCGCGGACCTCGCCGAATGAGTGACTCGACCAGCGGATGGCCAGCAGGACCACCGCGACCTCGGGCCGCGAGATCGCCGGTTCGAAAGTGGAAATCGACTGGTGCTCGCGGGCCTCGATCCAGACCAACTCTTCCAGACGAAACGCTTCCTTGAGCGCCTGGTCACTGGCCGGGCGTCGCTCGCCGCCGATGAGCACCATCGCCCGGCCTTGCAGCAGGCGGGCCACTTCCTGGACCTCGGGCGTGGGTGGGGCGGGGTGGTGGTTGTTATTGGATTTCGGTGGCGGGCAGGTGGCCATAAAGCGATCGATCTCGCGGAGCACAAGTTCAAAACCGCGGGGCACCTCGTCCAGATCGGGCAGATGATCGATAATCGGTGCCAGCAGGTCGCGGAGTTCGCGGTTGCTGGGCTGCATGCCGTCTTCTATCAATTCATCCACAATCGCGGCCAGTTGCCGCCAGGTGTCCTCGGAGCTGTCGGACTCGTCGGCAATCAGCGAGGCCTTGTGACGGACCTTGCCCACCAGTTTGCGACGTTGCTTGCCACGCCGCTTGCTGTCCTCCAGTCGCCGCTCGACCTCTTCAACGCGGGTCATGATTTCGGCATAGCGGGTCGAGTCGGCCGGGTCGTCGGCCCGCATATAACGACGAATGAAAATCTGGTGCTCGCTGGCCGTGGCCTTGAGCCAGTTGAAAACCTTGAGC
>JBJHDE010000010.1:8687-21832 GCA_050486385.1 Planctomycetales bacterium
ACCTTGAGCTGATCGCGATCGTTGGGGCCATCAATCGCCGTGATGGCCACCCGCAAGGCCGATTGGGCCTCGGCCAACAAGTCGAGGGCCTCTTCAAACTCGCGATCCTGAATCTCGGTTTCATCCTGAATCTGGCGGATCACCAGCAGAATCTCGGCCACGGCTTCAAAACACCCGGCCACATCTTCATAGAGTTTCAGGTTTGCCGGCGATGGTCCGCTGGGATGGCACATCCACAAGTAACAATCGGGAATGGCCTTGGCCTGGGCGATGATTTCACGATCGACGGGTTCAATATCGGTGTAATAATTCGCATCGTTGCGCATCAATCGCTGTCGTTCGGCCGCCCACCGCGCGCCGCGGGCTTTGAGCCGGCAGCGTTCGGCAATCACACCAAAGTCCGACACGCTGGGCGGTTCGTGGGTCCGCGGCGTGTACGATGGCGTCGGCGGTTCGGACGACGGTGTCGAACGGCCCAAGGTCAGCTCGGGCAAGGGCTCGCGGGGTGCAGCGGGTTCCGCCGGACGGGTTCGCTTGGGCGGAGCCGACAGCTGGGCTGCCGCGGTGGTGGAGTCTGGGGGGGAACTCCTGGATGCGGCCGGGGCCGGTGATTGTGTAGCGGTCTCGTTGGGGGTGGCGGACGGGGGGATCGACTTATCTGAAGTATTCGCCAGTTCGGGGCTGGCTGTTTCCGCCGCCGCTGCTGGTTGCGATACCGTGGGGCTTTCGGCCGGGGAGGGCTCGGTCGATTCCAATATGGCTTCGGCAACTTTTCGGAGTCGACCTCGCAATTCGGCATCGGTCGCGGCAACGGCGATCAACCGCTCTGTGAATGCCGCAACGGATTCGACAAAACTTGTCGCCATAAACTACGACCTCCGAGTCAGGGGGCCCCAATGGTCAAGGCCCGAGCAAAAAGGCGAAGACGGCAGACGCAGCAATTCCAACATGCCGTTTCGGGTGAGAAGACCGCCTGGGGGAATCTGCCCCCGTGCGCGGTTTGCACCATGGGTTATTGTCTCACGCCTGTCACGCACTTGGAAGTCGCCCGGCGTTCACCGTAGGGTGTTGCCTCGAAAAAAATGGCAGATCTTGCCAAACAGACCTTGTTTGAAACTGAGTGACACCTGGGTACACTCTTGCGATCCCTGGTAACCCCGACCATCGATACCCCCAGATGCGGCCGAAAGGCTTAAGCTGATTGATCCACAAAAACCAATGCAGTGGGGGGCGAATGGGACTTGCTGGACAGAGTCGCAAGTGGGACTTATCGGCTTGTCACACGATGAAGCCAGCGGTCCCGGTGTCCTATCGTTACCGACCACGGGTGCGCGTCAAGTCACGCTCAGGTTGGGAGCCCGGCGCGATGGACCCACCCAGCGTTATGGTCCATGCGTTTCCATCACGGGGTTCCGCAACACGTAGGGTGGGTTGATGGTGGGTCGCGGGCTTTGGCCCCGCCCGAGCCCGTTGGGCAGCCCAGCAACGATCAGCGAACTGGCAGCCCCGGGTTTCACAACCTCGTGTTCGAGGCTTCGCCTGCAGGTAGGGGATGGCGTCGATAGCGAATCTCACCACCAACAATGGTGTGAGTAATCTTCCCCTGAAGTTGCCACCCGGCGTAGGGCGTGTTGCGTGACAACGAGCCAAACCTTTTGGGGTCAACCGTCCAGGTGGAGGTGGGATCGATCACTGTGATGTCCGCCGGTGTGCCGGCTTGCAATGTGCCGCCGGCGACACCCAAGATGCGGGCCGGTTGGGTCGAAAGCCGATCGATGGCCTCATTCCAACTCAAGTGGCCCGGTTCAATCAGATGGCTGACCACCAGGGCCACGGCGGTCTCCAGGGCCACCACGCCGAACGGGGCGCGGTCCAGCTCTTGCAGCGTTTTTTCAGCCGAGTGCGGTTGATGCCCGCTGACGATGCAATCGATCGTCCCGTCGGCCAATCCTTGGATGAGCGCTTCTTGATCGCGATGGTCGCGAAGCGGAGGATTCGTCTTATAGAACGAATTGAAGGTCCGCAGTCGCTCGTCGGTGAGTGTTAAATGCTGGGGCGTGACCCCGCAGGTCACCGGGACGCCCCGCTTCTTGGCCCGCCGCACCAGATCGACACTGCCGGAACTCGACAACTGGGTGATGTGGACCGGCGAGCCAGTCGATTCGGCCAGAATGATGTCGCGGCCCACCATCACATCTTCGGCCGCCGCCGGCATGCCCGGCAAGCCCAACACCAGCGAGACCAGCCCATCGTGCATCACCCCGTCGCGGGTGAGTTCATGGACCTCGGGGTGATTGAACACCGGGCGGCCAAACATCCGGCAGTATTGGAGCGCGCGGCGCATCAACTCGGGATCGAACACCGAGGACGGCGCGTCACTGAAGGCCACCGCCCCGGCGTGAACCAACTGACCGATCTCGGCAAGTTGCTCGCCGTTTCTGCCCTGGCTGACACAGGCCACCACGTGGACCCGGCAGTGATTGGCCCGGGCGGCTTGCAGACGAATGAATTCGACCGCGGCGGTGGAATCGGTCGGCGGTTGGGTTCCTGGCAGCGCGGCCACGGCCGTGTAGCCGCCCGCGAGCGCCGCGGCCGTGCCCGTAGCGATCGTCTCGTCGTCCTCGAAGCCCGGCTCGCCCAGATGTGTGTGCAAGTCGATCAGGCCGGGCGCCACGATCAGCCCCTGGGCCTCGATCGTCTCGTCCACCGGTCCGTGATCGTTGGCGGGAACATCGAACCCAACGACCAGGCCGTCCCGAATCAATACATCGGCGGTGCGATCGACCCCAGCGGCCGGATCAATCACCCGACCACCACGAATCAGCAGCGTGGACATGCGTGCGGAGTTCATTCAACCAGGGAAAAGGGCATTTCTCGGGGCGTTCGCCACAGGGTGAGACTACCGGCTGCGGCGGGCGTTGTCGAGCAAGCCTGGCTGCACCGCTGGTCGTGCTTCCGGTAGACGGGTAGACTCGGCCATTGGCTCGCCGAGGCGGGCCGAGGTGTGGATCCGCTTGCCCCACGACTGGTTGATTCAACGATGGCCGTCAACGCGACGCCGCAGTACCACAAGGCCGAGGAGGAGTTCCGCCGCGCGGCCGCGCCCGAGGACCAACTCTACTGGCTGGAGCAAATGCTCCGCGAGCTGCCCAAGCACAAGGCCAGCGAAAAGGTCCAGATGGACCTGAAGGGCAAGATCAGCCGGCTCAAGAAGGAGGTCCAAGACAGCAAGAAGTCGGGCGGCAAAAGCGGCCCGGCCGTGCGGATTCCGCGGCAAGGGGCCGGCACCGCCGTGCTGATTGGCGGGCCCAACAGCGGCAAGAGTTCGTTGCTGGCGGCCCTGACCCGGGCCACGCCCGAGGTGGCCGACTATCCGTTCACGACCCGCGCGCCGCTGCCGGGGATGATGCCCTTTGAAGACGTGATGGTGCAGCTCGTCGACACCCCGCCGATTACGGCCGACTATCTGGAACCGTTTATGCACGGGCTGATCCGTGCCGCTGATGTCGCGGTGTTGGTGGTCGACCTGGGCAACGACGAGGGTGTGGAAGCCCTCGCCGAATTGTGGGAGCGGCTCGAAGGCGGCAAGTCGCGGCTGGCGCGGACCAGCTACCTGGACGACGAGGACGTAGGGCTGTCGTTCACACAGACCCTGCTGGTGGGCAACAAGTGCGATGACCCCGGCGCGAGCGAACGCCTGGGCTTGCTCAAAGAACTGCTCGACCTCGACCTGCCCGAGCTGCTGGTCTCGGCCCAACAGGGCACCGGGCTGGAGGAACTCAAGCGGGCGATCTTCGAGGCCCTGGGCGTGATCCGGGTCTACACGAAAAGCCCCAAGGACAAACAGCCCGACTACGAGAAACCCTTCACGCTGAAGCTGGGCTCCAACGTTTACGATCTGGCCGGGCTGGTCCATCGCGACTTGCAGGCCGCGCTGAAAAGCGGTCGGGTGTGGGGACACGGCGTCCACGACGGCGAGACCGTCAAGCCCGATCACGTGCTGCACGACCGCGACGTGGTCGAGCTACAAACCTGAGGCCCTGGCCTTGTCGGGCAAGGTTGACGGGCCCGCCCCGAACTACACACCATGAGTGTGAACGCTTTCTGGTTCTTGATTCCGACCCGGTCGCCATGGCCCCGACCCATGAATAACGCCCAGATCGCCGAGGCCTTCACCCAGATGGCGCGGCTCTTGGAACTCAAGGGCGAAAAGCCCTTCCGTGTGCGGGCCTACGAGAACGGCGCGCGGGTCGTCGCCGAGTTGGACACCCCACTGGCCGAACTGCTGGCCCAGGGCGAAGACCTGACCGAACTGGAGGGCATCGGCAAGACCCTGGCCGAGAAGATCGCCACGATGGTCTCGACCGGCAAGCTGCCCCAACTCGAAACCCTGCGGGCCGAGTTTCCGCCCGTGGTGGACGCCTTGCTGCGGATTCCCGGATTGGGGCCCAAGCGGGCGGCCCTGCTGCTGAAGGAACTTAAACTCGAGAGCCTCGACGACCTCCGTGCGGCGTGTGAAGAAGGCCGGGTCCAGCAGCTCAAGGGCCTGGGCAAGAAGACCGAACAGGAGATCCTCAAGGGATTGGAGTTCGCCGCCCAAGAGCAGCCACGCATGCTGTGGGCCCAGGCCGAGCTGTTCGCCCGGGATCTGGCCGCCCACCTGGACGGGACTCCGGGGCTGGAGCGGCTGGAATTTGCGGGCAGCTTCCGCCGCGGTCGCGAGACGGTGGGCGATCTCGATTTGCTGGTCGTCTCGGAAGACCCCGGACCCGTGATGGATCGGCTGGCCGAATTCCCCGACATCGACAAAATCCTGGGCCGCGGCGACACCAAAATGTCGATCCGCGTGGCCAGCGGGCCGCAAGTTGACCTGCGGGTGATTCCCGAGGAATCCTTCGGGGCCGCCTGGCAGTACTTCACCGGTTCGCAGCAACACAACATCGTGACCCGACGCCGGGCCCAGCAGCGCGGGCTGAAGATCAACGAATACGGCGTGTTCCGGGGAGAGGAATCCATCGCCGGTCGGACCGAAGCCGAGGTCTACGCCGCCATCGACTTGCCCTGGATTCCGCCAGAACTCCGCGAGGCCCGCGAGGAGTTTCAATGGGCCGAGGACAACCAGTTGCCCGAGCTGGTGACCTTGGACGACTTGCGAGGCGACCTGCACTGCCACACCACCGAGAGCGACGGAGCGGCCACGCTGGAAGAAATGGTCGAGGCGGCCCAGCGTCTGGGCCATCGGTATTTGGCCATCACCGACCACTCCAAGCGGGTCAGCATGGCCAACGGGCTGAACGCCCAGCGGCTGCGCAAGCAGTGGCAGGCCATCGACAAGCTCAACGCCACGCTCACCGACTTTGTGGTGCTCAAGGGGATCGAGGTTGACATCCTCGAAGCCGGCGGGCTGGACCTGGACGACGAGGTCCTGGCCGAGGCCGACTGGGTGGTCGCCAGCCTGCATTATGGTCAGCGGCAGCCGCGGGAACGCATCACCCAGCGGATTGTCGAGGCCCTGGCCCATCCGGCGGTCTCGGCAATTGGCCACCCGACCGGCCGACTGCTCAACGAACGGCCGGCCTACGATCTGGACACCGAGGCCCTGATCGCCGCCGCCAGCCAACACGGCAAGTTTCTGGAACTCAACGCCAGCCCCATGCGGCTGGACCTCAACGATGTGCTCTGCGCCGCTGCGCGGCGGCAGGGTGTGCCGATTGTGATCTCCAGCGATGCCCACAGCATCGGCGGGCTGGAGGTGCTGCGGTACGGCGTGCTGCAAGCCCGTCGCGGCGGCCTGACCGCCGCCGATGTCGCCAACACCCGCGATTGGCCCGAGATGCGCAAGCTGCTGGGCCGCGGGTAGGCCTCGGGCTGGGGCTCACCCTCCCGAAACCCCCAGGCCGGGGCTACACTGCCTGCGGTGGCCTCGCCGGAGGCCGCCGGAATCGCTTTCCCCCAACCCACCTTGCCCATGACCGCCTCGCTGCTGGAGCGGCTTGCCGCCTTCGATACGCCGACGATCTGCAACGTCATCGAGCTATTCAATATCCGCCCCCGAAACACCGGCTATCTGGACGGGCGGATCCAAGCCTGCTTTCCAGATATGCCCCCGATGGTGGGCTATGCCCTGACCAGCGGCTTTCGCTCTGCTGCCCCCAGCCCGGGTGGCAAAGAGTACGGCGGCTTCCTCGACCAGCTCGAACGCTTCGCCGATCTGCCCGGCCCAGCGGTGGTCGTGTTCCAGGACCTCGACGATCCCCCGGCCGCCGCGACGTTCGGCGAAGTCATGTGCAGCGCCTACAAGGCCTTCGGCTCCACCGGGCTGATCACCTCGGGCGCCGGCCGCGACCTGCTGCAAGTCGAGGCCCTGGACTACCCGGTGTTCACCAACGGCACAATCTGCTCGCATGGCTACACGGCCATCCTGCACATTGGCCTGCCGGTTCATGTGGGGGGCATCACCCTGGAGACCGGCGAACTCCTGCACGGCGACGCCAATGGCGTGACGACCATCCCCCAAGAGATTGCCTCGGCCGTGGCCGACGTCTCGGCCGAGTTCGTCGCCGCCGAGCGGATCATGCTGGACTACCTCCACGGCGAGGGAGAGAAGAAAGTCGACGAATTTCGCAAGCGACGGGCCGCCTTCCAGGACGAAGTTCGCAAAATCGTGAGCCGCATCTGACGCCCCTGAGTGGCCCAATCGACCATTCCAGCAACATCCAGCCAGTTGACCGCCGCCGTGGGCAGGCGAGAATAGAGACGGGCGGCTGGCCCCACCCCCCTTGGTGGAGCCCGCCGCCAAGACTCCGGCGTTGCGGAGTTGCGACCCCAGGGAATGGCCTCACGATGGGAAGCGATAAACACCAGCGGCACACCACGATCCTCGAAGACGAGGCGGTCGTCTTTTTCCCGACCTTCGCCCACTACGACCTGGCCACCGCCAAGTGGAAGGTCCGGGTTCACGGCTGGATCTTCGACGAGCGGAGCCGCAGCCGGTGGAGTCATCTCACCTTCCGGCTCATCTGCCGCATGGCCGGCATCACCCGCACCATGACCACCACCCCGATATTCCAACAACGGGCGCGGCCGTTTCTGGTGAACACCCGAGGTGGCAAGCGTTTGGCGGTACGGATCGGCTCCGAGGTGATCACGCTTTCCAAAAGCAGCGGGGCGGGCCACTTCGAGGGCACGGTGTTTCTGACCGACGAGCAGCTCAAGAGCCTGATCGACGGCCAGCAGCAAGAGGGGCAGCTTCCGATCACGGCGGTCACCCGGCCCGAGGACGTGCGGGACTTTGGCGGATCGGTGCGGCTGATTCCTCGCAACGGCCTGAGCGTGATCAGCGACATCGACGATACCATCAAGCACTCGCAGGTGGCCGACAGGCGGCGGCTGCTGGCCAATACCTTTCTGCACGATTTCAAAGCCGTGCCGGGCATGGCCGACCTGTACCAGAAGTGGGCCGACCAGGGGGCCGCCTTTCACTACGTCTCGGCCAGCCCCTGGCAACTGTACGAGCCGCTGTCGAACTTTCTCGACGATCAAGGCTTCCCCGACGGAACCTTCCACCTCAAGTTTTTCCGCCCCAAGAGCGTGGGCGTCTGGCGGCTGTTCTCCTCACCACGTAAGGTCAAGGGACGAGTCATCGAGGAGATTCTCACCAGCTTTCCCCAGCGGAAGTTCGTCTTCGTCGGCGATAGCGGCCAACACGACCCCGAGATTTACGGGCGGATGGCCCGCGAATATCCCGAACAGCTCGGCGCGGTTCTCATTCGCAACGTCAACGGCGAAAGCGAACGCAGCCTCCGCATGAAGAAAGCCTTCGACGGATTGCCCCCCAGCACCTGGGCCCTGTTCGATCATCCGGAAGAACTCAACCAACTCGCTCTGCCGTCGCCCGAGAAACCCCCTGGAAGCTCGGCCGAGGCCATCGCCTTGGGACCGCAATCATGAACCCATCCGCCTGGCTGGCCGCACCGATGACCGCGGTGCTGTGCCTGGCTTCAGCCTCGGCCGGGGTGCCGCAGCTCGACTCCTTCTCGCCCTCTGCCCTGACCCGCGGCGCCACGCATACCTGGACCGTCCGCGGCAACGAATTGGCCGGGCGATTGGCCTTGTACCACCCGCTGGACTTCGACGCGGTGGCCCAAGACTCCGACGACCCCAAGCAGCGGACCTTCAAGCTGGAGATCCCCGACACCGCACCGCTGGGCATTTATCCGGTGCGGGTCGCCTCGGAACACGGCGTCAGCAACGTGCAGTTGGTGTTGATCGACGACCTGCCCACCGTCGGCCGTGGCCGCGATCACCACGTGGCCAGTTCGGCCCACCCAATTGCCTGGCCAGCGGCCGTGGATGGCGTGTGCCAACGCGAAAAGGCCAACTACTATCGCATCACCGGCAAGGCCAATCAGCCCTTGAGCCTGGATGTGGTCGCCCATCGCTTGGGCTCGAAGCTGGATGCGTTCCTGCGGGTGTTTGATGCCAAATCGGGCCGCGAGATCGCTTACAACGACGATTTCCCCGGCAGCGGCCGCGACAGCCGCTTAACCGTCACCTTGCCGCGGAATGGCGATTACCTGATCGAAATCCGTGACGTCGAGTACAACGGCGGCGGCGAGTACACCTACCGGCTCCGCGTGGGCGATTTTCCGCTGGTGGCCGCTGGGCTGCCCATGGCCGTGCCGGCCGAAGGCGCCCAACCGGTGTTGGGCCTGACGCCCGCCGGTCCGATTGCCGCCCAGGTGCAGCTTGTGCCGGGCGTATTGCCGAGGGCCAGTGGCTGGCTGGCGGTGCCCGGTCGCGAGGGCCGCGGTTCGAGCTTTGCCCCGCTGGCGATCACCACCCAGGACGAACTCGTCCACGGCGACGAGCCCTCCTCCCGCGACGAGCCCCGCTCGCTGCCGGTCCCCGGGGCGGTCCACGGGCGATTGACCAACCCGCGGCAATCGGACTGGTATCGGTTTGAAGTGGACGAGGCCGGACCCTGGCGGCTGCGGCCGACCACCGGGCGGCTGGGTTCGCCCGCTTGGGTGGCCCTGACGCTGTACGACGACGAGGGCAAACAGCTCGCCCGCAGCGATCAGGCCGACGACAACCAGGGGCTGCTCAAGCAGGATTTGAAGCCCGGCGCTTATCGGCTGCGGGTCCAGGATGTTGCCGGCCGCGGCGGTCCGACGCTGGCCTATCGGGTGCAACTGGCCCCCGACGAGCCGACCTTCAGCCTGCGGATTGAGGACCCCGACAAGAAAGACACCGCCTTGGCCCGTGTGCAGACACCGCCCGGAGGCCGCATCGGGGTGAAAGTCGTGGCCAATCGCCAGGGGTTCGACGGGCCGATTGCCCTGGTCGTGCGGCCCCAGCAGGCCGATCCCGCCGCCGAGCCCTGGGCCACGGCGACCATCGAGGCCGAAAAGACCACGGTCGTCCTCCAGGTGCCCGTGCCCGAGCAGGTCGAACCCGGTAGCGTGCTGGCGCTGCAAATCGACGGCTGGCCCGACTCGGTGGACAACGGGTCCGCCCGCACCGCCACGACCACCGCCGCCTACAACAGCACCCTGCAAAGCCTGCCCCACCCCGTGCCCGGTTTCGGCCGCGAGATCATCGTCGGCGTCATCCGCCCGTAAGCTGGGTTTGGGTTTCGGCATCGGTCTCGGCCACCGTCGTGCGGATCGAACGCCCGCCACTAGGGCGGTGAGACTGCGTCGCCGATCGGTCGGCCCTTTAACGACCGAGGTCCGTGAGTAATCAGGAGATCCGGACGAGCTTTGCTCAATTGCTCAACAGCCGCTTCCGGAAGCTGAACACCATAAACGAGGAACTCTACGTCCCTAGGAAGAAGCCGCAACGACTGCAACCCTTCCGTGGTCAATCGGCCGCCCCGGACCTTCAACTTCCGAATTCGGGAAAGCTGACAGACATGCCTCAGCCCCTGATCGGAAACCTGAAAACCAAGCTCAAGCTCCTCAAGCATCGACAAGGTCCCGAGGGCCTCACACTGAGCATCCGAGATGCTCTCTTGTTCTGGAAAGCTCACTAGGTGGAGCGTCTGAAGACTCGGGTGTTCGGCCAAGTGCTGCACCCCTTCAGGTTCCACGTCGTAAAGTTTCAAGTCCTGGAGCTTCTTGAGCGCCGAGATCTGTTGCCAGAGTTCTTCCGAATGGAATAAGAGGTAGTCTGGCTCACTCGTGTGATACCACAATTCAAGCCTCTGGATTTCAGGGCAGTTCCTAATCGAGAGCGTGCCCTCAAAATAGCCAACGCACTCCTCGAGGCCGGTAAGATTGTCGATCTCAAGACTCTCATAGTCCGCGTTGGAGAGCCTCCGCAAACTCGGCAGATCTTTCAAAACCAACATCCGACACCAAACAAGGATCGTACACCTGGTCAAACTAGGGAGGTTTCGCAGGACAATACGATCCCCAATGGGATTCACGGGGTCGACATCCTGGAATGTGTCGACCCAAAGGTACTCCAAAGCAAGCATGTCAGCAACTTCGTCGATAGGCGGCACCTGAACCTCGCGCAGCTTGGGATGCTGGGCAAAGTACCGCAATCCCACATGGGTGATGTCGGATCCTCGGAGATCGAGCTTTTCAAGCTCGGTGAGCCGCGACAGGATGCGAGCCCCGGAATCCGTGACGGGGCAGTCGCGTAAACTCAACTTAATCAACTTCGGAAAGTGTGCAGCGATGAACTCACAGCCGACGTCATTGATCCATGCCTTCCTTAGCGCGAGCCCTCCAAGTCGCGAACACTTTCGAAAGATCCGCAAGTCCGCTTGAGTCAAGCCGGCGGCCTCCAGTGTCAATCCTCTCAAGTCGCGCCAATCCGCCATCGGGGCGAGATGCTGCGAGGTGAACCATGTGGGCTCGACCTCCCCGTATTGCGGATAGTCCCAAGAAACGCCTACCACGTGACGCAGGTGACGCAACTCCTGCCAAACTTCCAGTGACGACTCCGTCTTGGATAGACGAACGAATTTCTCGACTGGCCAAATGCCTTCTCGAAACCGCCGAAGCGTGGAGGCCCAGAGGGAAGCCTTTCGAGCCTCACCAAGAGTATGGCCATTGACCTCAAAGCCGGCAGCAAGAAGTCGCTCGACGGCTTGATCCTCGCGAGCGCTTGAGCGCGCGAAGCTCCCGACCCAGGCCAACCCCATCGCGGCCACCACCAGGGTCGCCAGCATGGTGCGGATACTGAATCGCGGCCGACAAGACTTCAGAAATTGAAGGGGCATTGGGTTTCACCGGCGATGGGACGCGAATCACCGAACGCCAAGCGCCTTGATTGTTGGCGGCAAAAGACGTGGAGTGGTTGGCGCAAGCCTCATGCCTTCCCTCTGCCAGCACTTGAGCCGCGATGACCACTTTCCCTGACCGATTCGATGAGGATTGCGGCGGCCTGCACAGCAAGCCCTGACGTTCTGACCGTGTGGCCCGAAACGGAGTGTCGCCACAACAAACGATCGTGAATTCACTCCAAAGAAAACGAATTCACGGTCGATAGGGGTCCGAATGATCCGGCTCCGGGAAGGGGCCATGTATCGGCGCCTGTGAAAGCCTGTTGGCGATAGCAACGGCCCAGTTCTTGATCTGCTTCTTCAACGCCTTCTTGTCACGATCTCGATAGTCGCGAATATTGATCTCGGGCACGATACAGTGTGCCCAAGGCTCTCCATGAATATCATCCAGAGCGTCAGGGCAGGGAGAAAACGTCAAAGCAGGGAGGTGAGCGCGAGTCGCGAAGCTACGGAACTCCGCCGAAGTACTCTCCGTTAGCAAGAACCGTTGACTTGGCTTTTGTGGTCGGTAAGCGGCCCAGATTAAGGCTCGATATTGCTTTCGAAGGAGCGAAAGCCCGTCGACATCTGCGCTGCTCGGCAGAAACGCCGACATGTGAATCGGTGGAGATCGCCCCGCGTCAAATATCGGAGGTTCGCCTAACGTCGAAAGCTGTCGCAAAAGGAATTCTGTGTCTTGTATATCTGGCGTGATCTTTACCATGACTTTCTAGGCTGGAGACCTTGCGTCCGGCACCTGCGCTTTGACGAACCTGCCAAACATCAGCAGCCCTGCTCTCCAAACAGTCAGTCCCGTCCTATCGAAGCTAATACCGGAATCGAGTTGCCATCGACAAACGTTCGGACAAAGTGTCCGCAGGTAGTCAGTCGTGCGTGTGCGGTGTGTTGCGGAAAATCCAAAGTGACGTCCCCCAATTCGCGACCATCCAGCGATGCAGCCCTAGTCATCCTTGCTCGGCTGCGGAATGTCACACTGAGCGCCTCGAGAATTTCACCTCCTGGAGTGGAAAGAACGGTATGTCATGCATGTCGACAACCCTTCCACGCGAGTAGTAGGTGATCTCGGCCTCATGAGTGTTGTAGAGGGTCAACTCGAACACAAACTCATTATCGGTTCCAGCCAACTCGCGACGTTCGATAATCAGCCCGCCACCAGGCTCGCGGATAATGAGTGTCGGAGGCTGGTCGGGAAGGTCTCGCTTCCAAACAACGAGCCACTTCAAAGCACTCTCAATAACCGAGCGATTCGGCCTCGCATCATCCCGCGACTCGCCAACCCCATGGTGGTGTGATTCCCAAAGGCGAAGCATGGCGTCAAGACACTGTTGCCAGAGAGGATCCTCGGGTGGCTGAGTCTCAGTCGCGATTCCATGGTTGTCATAAGACCAGGAATCATCATAATTCGCTTCGTTCCAGGTTGCGATTGAATTAGTCTGCATTGTCATGTCGTCCCCACTGAGCCCGAGCTTTGTCAGAGGCCAGTTGATCAAATGTTGTCACAATCCATTCATGCCCGGTTTCGAGGCCTTTCCTGATCTTCTCGAGACTTGCGTCATTGTCATCCGAGATCACAAAACCTTTCGCGGTGAGCGTCGCCAAAAGGATGTTGACTTGCGACTCGTCGGCCGAGCGACTTGGCCGGATGTCCAAAGTCAAGCGCGCTGGTGGTTGTTGCTTGTCCCAGACCCATTGTCCATGAAAGCCACGGAGATCCGCGCGGCCCACCCGCGAGAGTTCCTCGGTCCAGAGCCCTCGGAAAACGTCTGGCCAATCGCTCGTCTTACCCCAAGCTTCTCCCTGAGGGACTCGATTGACGTAAGTCACCTCCCATAGCCTGGGTTGTAAC
>JBJHDE010000011.1:0-21396 GCA_050486385.1 Planctomycetales bacterium
CATCCTCCTCGGGATTCCAGTCCTGCGGCGGGCGCTGGTTGGTAATCACCGGGAAGCGAATGCCCGCAAAGCCAATCGGCAAGGTCAATGCCGAGTCGCCCTGTGGGCTGCGGACGATGACCTCGTGCTCGGCCAGCTTCGACAGCAACTGGTTCCGCACGTAATCGATACCCCGTTGATGCACCGGGAACGAACTGTCGTTGTGGAAGTGGTGACCGGTCAGCCGGACCACGTAGCCGGGGCCACTGGGCTTGGGCTCTTCTTCGCCACCCTCGGCGGCTGGGTCGGTGGTGGGCTGTTGGGCCGGCTGAGGCTGAGCCATCGGGCTGCCGAAGCCGCCTTCGCCGCGACCAGCTCCGCCGCCGGGCTGTCCCTGACCGGCCTTGGCCGCCACGGCCTGGGCCATGTCGTACCATTCGCCCAGATCCTCAACCCGCTCGACTTCCACGCGGCGGATGTAGATCGCATCCCGCTGACGGACCCACCGCCACCAAGCATCGCGATTGTTGGGATCGGGCCGTTCCAGCTTGGTCTCGCGCGGCAGTACCAGGCTGAGCGTGCGGTACAGCTCTTGCCACTGCTGCCGGGTCGGCCCGCCGTGCTCGACCAGTCGGTGGGCCATGTCCTGCACGCTGCGGAACGATTCCTGCTTCTGCTGAAAGCTGGTCAAGTACCCCTGGGCCGTGGTGTTGGCCCCCTCGGCCACCCGGGAGGCCTCGTGGAAGGTGGTATTGTCGACGGTCACCAACTGCCGCCAGTATCCCAAGGTGCTGACCGAGAATCCCAACAGCAACACGGCCGCCGCGGCCACCGCCCAGGGCTTCTTGGCACGGATCAGGCGATCCTGCACCAACTCGGGCGGGACCAGGTTCGTGGTCAGGGCGTGTTCGCCAGCCAGGTGCTGCACGGCCAGGCCATAGCATCCGGCAAAGCTCAGCAGGTTTTCGCGGAACTGCGGGGCCGCCACCACGGACGGTCCCGACAGATGCTTGAAGGCATCGATCTTCTCGACCTTGTAGCCGAGGTTCTGCTCCAAGAAGGTGCGAATGCCCGGCAACTTCATGACGTTGCCCAACGTGACGACCCGATCGATCGTGGCCGACTTATTGAGATTCATGAAGTAGTTGAGCGACTTCTGGACCTCGGTGACCAGCTCTTGAAACACCGGCCGCATGGCCTGAAAGACCTGCTTGGGGTTGCTGGCCTGCGTGGCGTTCCGCTTGAGGTGCTCGGCCTTGGCGAAGGTCAACTTGAAGGCCTTCATCAACGCCTTGGTGAAGGCGCTGCCGCCCAGCTTGATACTCCGCTGCCAGACCCGGTAGCCGTTGGTGACCACCACCTCGGTCGTCTCGCAACCCAGGCTCAGCAGCACAATGTGCGGCGGCGGGTCGTCGGGATCCTCCATCGTGGGCGGAAGATCCTGAAGCTGGTCGAAGCGAATGAAGTTGTACAAGGCCAACGGCGTGAGCTGGACAATGTCCACCTCGACGTCCAGGCCCTCGTAGGGGGCCAACTGGCGATAGACCTCGTCCCGCTTCATGGCGAAGATGCCAATCTTCGTCTCCAGGGCGAAGCCGTCCTCCTCGCTGCCGCCGGCCAGTTGCTGGTAGTCCCAGATGACCTCGTCCAGCGGGAAGGGAATCTGCTGCTTGGCCTCAAACTTGACCAGGTCGGGAATCTTGCTGCTCTCAACCGGCGGCAGGTCCACAAACTTGGTCAGACCCTTCTGCCCCGGCACGCTGATCGCCACCGTGTGGCCGACCACGTCGTTGCGGCTCAGAAACTGCTGCAACGCATCGCGAACCAGCAGGTCCGGCTCGGCGTCTGGCTCGCTGAGCAACTGCGGGTACTCGATAAAATCGAAGGCATCCGCTTCCAACCGCTTCGGGTCATCCGGGTGAGGCCGGCACCGCAGGGCCTTCAGCGAGCTGTGGCCGATCTCGACTCCCCAGACACTCGAACTCTTGGCCATCAGGCGTCTCCTCGCAAACGCGGTCAAACCCTCGCCACGAATCCCCTCGCTCACCCCAGGGCAAGACCAGACTCAACTCGTGGAAGGACGCACCGCCAGGGCCGGCTATAGGTGTGCGCTTTCGTGGGGTGACCGAGGACTTCCCAGGACACTCGGCTCACGTGATTCCCTAGTTTATTCGCGCCTGCGACAGGAAGTCAAACAGATCAAGTCGCGCTGATGCAAGAACTTAAGTCACTTCGGGTGGGTCCGGGTCGCGCAGACCGTCTCGGCCTGTTGTAACCCTTGCTCCGGACGGTGCAATTCTAAAAGGGCCTTGGCCCGCGAATGCCCAGGAATGCCCGCGCTTTCGGCATTTCCGCCGGCCGGCCATCGGCTTGCAGTCGGGTGCGACTTCAAAGGTTCGTCGCCTGGCGACCCGCCGGATTCACTCCGTCGCACTGGGGGGCGATGTCTATTCCAACACCCGCCAACCACCCGTGCATCCGCGCGAACGAAGGCTTGTTGGCCCGTCCGCGGGGCCAGCGGGACGGGGGTTTCGTGGCGGGATGGCCTTGATCGGAGTCTGGGGCGGCCCCAGGTGGCTGCAACGATCGAGGGTTGTTGCAACGATCGAGCGCTACCGCAAGGTCGAGGCCGGCTGCAACGTGGGCTCTTCGGTGGCCAGGGTGGGCACCGGGTGCAGCGTGCCTTCGTGGAAGTGCTCCTCGCCGTAAACCAGTGTCGCCGGGCCCGACAGCACCGAACCGAAGCGGTCGCAGGGACCGCACACGCTTTGGGCCTCCAGCAGGGGTGGCGCGTAATCGAACGTGCCACAACAGGCTGTCGTGCAGCCCACGGCCATCGGCACCAACAACACCAACAAACCGGCCAATCGTAAGGCGTGACTCATCTGGATTTACCGACACATGGGGGAGCCGGGGCTGTCGCCAAGCGACTTGATACAAACTCCATCCGCCGGCAGATTCCCTATCGGCCGCACAATCGGTAAACCTTGCGTGTTTTTCCAGGCACGCCCGGAGATTCAGCTCGAGAACTCTTCGAAGGTCGACAGCTCGGTCAGGTCGGCGGTCTCTTCAAAGTCGATCTCGGCGACGGGCAGTTCGATGAAGGCCTGAACCCCCTCGCCTGGCGTGGATCGCATCCGCATTTCGCCGCCCAGGGCCTCGATCTGGGCATGGATCCGCGCGAGCCTGGCGCCCACCGACGTCTTTTTCTCGGCGAATCCCCGCCCCCAGTCCTGGACCTCGATGGCCAGGGTGTCGTCGAGCACCGCCACTTGGACTCGGGCGTGTTGGGCGTGGCTGTGGGCGTAGATGTTGTCGAGCAACGCCCGAATCGCCGTGAAGGCCGTGGCTTCGATGACCGCCGGCAGGGTGGCGAGGCTGAGTTGGCACTCGACTTGAATCGCCGGGGGCGGCACCCCTGGCGGCAAAGCCGGATGGCAGACGCCGCGTTCGACAAGTTGCCGGATGGCGGCTTCCAGTGGCGAAGTTGGTGGCGGAGCGATGGAGCCATCGCTCAGGGCCGTGGCCTCGGCGAGCATTTGCTCCAGCAGGCTGAGCGCCGGTTCCAAGTGGTCGGGGCGGAGTTCGTCTTGTCGTTGCATCCGCTCGCGGAACAGGTCCAAGGCCATCCGCAACGGCTCAACCACCACTTCCTGAATACTCTCGCGGGTGACCGAGCCCGCACCAGCGGCCAGGCCGGCCAGATCGTGTTCGGCATCCAGCACCAGCTCGGCGTACTCGCGCCGCGAGCGTTCGCGGTCGAGCCGCTCTTGCAGGGTCCGCACCCGCGCGGCCCCCTGCCGGGATTCCTTCTCAAGCGTCTCGCTGGTGGCCCGCAGGGCCTGATCGGCATCGATCTGCCGCGAGACATCCACAAACGACAGCATCGCCGCAATCAGCGTATCGGTGCGTGGTTCGAGGAGCGGCGTGGCGGTGTACAGGGCCCAACTCACGCTGCCATCCTCGTGCCGCAGGCCCAGCCGCTGTGGCGACTGCGGCTCGCGCATCTGCAAGCACCGCATCAGCGGGTGATGCCGGTTCCGGCAGGGGCTCCAATCCTCCAGGATCGTGCGACGCTGCAAGTCGGTGGCCGTCATGCCCACCAGCCGCTGGTCGCTGATCCGCAGCATCCGCCGCGCCTCGGCATTGGCGTACACCAGCCGACCGTCGGGCGAGACCTTCACCACGCCGCAGGGCGTGCTCTCAAGCACCGTGCGGTGCAGCTCTTCGCTGCGACGGAGCTGCTCTTCGGCTTCGATCAGACGATACTCGCGATCGAGCTGATCGAGCACCTGCCGCACCACCGTCGGCATCAGCTCGATCATCGCCGAGTCTTTGACCAGGTAGTCCCGCGCGCCGAGCTTCATCATCTGCACGGCCACCGTCTCGCTGCCGTGGCCGGTGACCACAATAAACGGCGGCGTGCGGCCCTGGGCCTGCAGGGCCTGGATGGTCTGTTCGCCCGTCTTGTCAGGCAGGCTGTAGTCCAGCAGCATCAGCCGTGTCGGGTGTTCGGCCAACCAGGCGATGGCTTGCTCGGCGCTCTCCAGACCGACCGACTCCAGCCCCAGCCGGCGTAGCTGGGTCTGCATCAGCTTACGAAGACCCGCATCGTCCTCGACAAGGAGGATCGGCAGGTCTCTCGGGTCGGCGACATTCATACCCATAGTGTCAACCGTGGAATCCACTCCAACACGGCAAAAACCCCACGACCGTGCCAGCGAAGTCCTTCGCCCGCACCGCCCAATCGCGGAACACTGCCTGGACCTTGACTCTCGTGCCTACACGCCCCTTCGTCCGCCGACACCTGTCAGCGAGACCAACCGTCCCGTACAAGAGGCTCTTGCATGCTCCCACTTGAACGGGAGAGATGCTACCCCCCAAACCAACCAGTTGGCTGGCCGGAGCGGAGCAACCCGCTGCCAATCCAGGGGGCGCTGGATGGTGTTCAAGTGGTTCTTGTCCCCAGAATTCCGTGGTCCGTTAGTCTCTTCGCTGGCCAGAGATCGGTCAAGCAAATTTGTTAATCGGACCCAAGAATCCTGTTTCCAGAACCTGTCACAACCCGAAATGGGTTGAAGACCCCATTCCGCTGGCTAGGACGCCGAATCCCCCCGGGCGATGGCCGCCCATTGCAACTGACCCGCGGTGGCTTGGGCGGCCAGCTCGGGACGGCGGGCCAGAATCGCGGTGGCTGCGGGCGTCTGGGCGGAATGCAGGGCCAGGGCGGCGGCCTGTTGATGCAAGGAATCGGGATCCTCCAACGCCCGAGCCAGGTCATTCAAGGTGGCCTCGTCGGCGAAGGCCCCGACGGGCCGCCAGAGTTCGGGGCTGAAGGTCCGCTTGGCGGCCCAACGTTCGTGGGCGTAATCGCTGAGCATGGTCGCCAGGGGGCGATTGGCCCGCTGATCCAGGCCCACGATCGGGTCCAGCGGGACGCCGATGAACAGGCACTTGAGCACCATCTGGTTGAACTGGTCGTCGTCGAACTGCTCGCTCGGATAGGGATTGCGGTGAGCCACGGCCGTGAACACGCTCCGCATGTTGGTCCGCACGCCCTCGGCGGCCCGAGCGCGGTGGCTGGCCGGATGCGGCAGCAGGGGCAGTGTCTGATACAGGGCGACCAGCTCGCCCACTTCGCCCGCGGCAAACAGCTTGTCCAGGGTGGCCACGTCGTCGGCAGCCTCGCCGGGCGGCCACTCAAGCACCAGCAAGCCCCGCGCCGCCTGATCGACGCTCCAGGTCGAGGGATCCCAACCCGGGCGAAGGCTGGCGGCGGCCGAAAGGTCCTGGGCGGTGAGTTCCAAATCGGCCTTGCCCAGCTTGCGTGGGATCAGCCCCAAACCCAGGGCCAGGGCCTTGAAGTCGCCCTCGGCCACCCGCTGCCGTTGCTTGTCGAGCCACGCTGCCGCGTCGGCTGGGACCCGCCGAGCGATCCACTGGGCCAAGACGTCGCGGATTGCCTGATTCATGCGTCCACCACCTTAAGAATACCGGCCCACATCACCGAGAAACGGAGCTGCTCGGCATGGTCGCCCGGCCGCTCCTGCCCGATCCCCACCACGTACTGATTGCCCGGCAAGAACCCGGGAAACTCGCCCATGCCCCGCACCCGCCGCAGGTTGCTGGCGCTGAGTTTCAATCGCCCGCGGCCATCCCAATCGGTGCGGTAGACCTCGTCGCTAGAGACAATCACATGCAAGGCGTTGGGCTCCAGGCCAGCCAACTGTGGCGGCACGGGAATCTGGTAGTCGGTGGCATCGACAATCAGCCCCAGCGCCGCGGGCACCTGGTAGTCGCTGCTTCCGCCCGAGGCTTGGTTGTGCCCCTCGTCGAGCCGAATGACCGGGAAACTCAAGCTCACCATCGGTGGATCCTCCCGTCGGGTCGGCTCAGGGCTCAGACACCCGATTTCTTGCGGTCGTCTTCCTTGTACTGATCGAGCTTCCGATACAACGTCCGCTCGCCGATCTTCAGCAGCCGGGCGGCTTCCTTGTTGTTGCCGGTGGCGCGGATCGTCTCTTCGATAAACATCCGCTCGATCTCCTCCATGGGACGCCCGACCAGCTCTTGCAGGCAGCTTGTCGACGGCGGACCGGTCAACAGGCCCGGGCCGCGGATCTCGGGCGGCAGGTCGTCCTCGGTCAGCACCCCGCCGGGTTCCGACAGCACGACCATGCGTTCGCAGGCGCTCGACAATTCCCGCACGTTGCCCGGCCAATTGTACCCTTGCATGCGGCGACGCACGCTGGCTGCGATTTGATGGATGGGCCGCCCGTAGGAGCTGGCATGGCGCTGGACGAAGAAGTCGGTCAGCAGTTTGATGTCGCTGCCACGATCCCGTAGCGGCGGCAGATGCAGCGAGACGGTCCGCAGCCGGTAGTACAGGTCGCGGCGGAAGGTGCCTTCGGCCACCATGGCTTCGAGATCGCGATTCGTGGCGGCAATCACTCGCACGTCCACCTTGACGGGCTTGTTCGAACCCATCGGCGTGACCTCGCCGTTTTCCAGCACCCGCAGCAGTTTGACCTGCACATCCTTGGGCATGTCGCCCACTTCGTCTAAAAACAGCGTCCCGCCGTCGGCGTACTGGAAGCGGCCTTCGCGATCGCCCACGCTGCCGGTGAACGAGCCCTTGATGTGACCGAACAGTTCGCTCTCGAGCACCTGCGAGTTGAGTTCGGCACAGTTGAGCGCCACGAACCGCTTGTCGCGTCGCGGGCTGTTGGTGTGAATCGCCCGGGCAACGACATCCTTGCCGGTGCCGGTCTCGCCCAGAATCAGCACCCGGGCCGGCGTCGGAGCCACCCGCCGTAGCTCGTTGAGCAACTTCCGCATGGGCGGGATGTTGCCGATGATGCCGGAAAAGTCGAACCGGTCATCTTCGATCCGGCCAAAGTCCAGCACGACCCGCTGGCTGTCGATCTCGGCGGCGGCGGCGTCGACCACCGCCCGCAACTCTTTGAGTTCCAGCGGCTTTTCCAGAAACCAGAAGGCCCCCAGGTGCATGGCTAAAGTGGCCGTCTTGGCCCCGCCGTGGGCGGTGACGACCACGACCTTGACACCGGGCAGGTGACGTCGCGCGGCTTCAAGAATCTTCAAGCCGTCGACATCGTCCATCAGCAGGTCGGTGATCACCAGATCGAACCGTTCGTTCTCGATCAGCCGCAGGCCGCCCGCGCCGCTTTGGGCGACGGTGCAGTCAAAGCGTTCGCTGGCCAGCCCCTCGGCCATGCTCTCGGCGCCGGCCGGATCGTTCTCGACGATCAGAATGCGGTAGACGCCCTTGAGATCGCGGCCCTCGCCGGCCGGGTGGAACGGCATCAACTGGGTGGATTGGCCGTTGAGGATCACCAGAGCTTGACTGGGTCTCGAATCCATACTCGTGCGAATCGTGACTCGGGCAATGCGTGGGCAGCGCAGAATTTTCCCAGCCCGCCGTCGGCCCCAGACCGCGACGGGCAGCGAACAGACCATTCTATCCGAAGTCGCCACCGCGCGGCACCAGCGACGAAACGACACCCAAGGGGGGGCTGTGGCCGCCGCCCTTGGGTCACGGTGGGCCGATGGCGGGCGGCAACCGATCCCACCTATCGTGTGGGTTCGAGGGAGGCCTCCAGCTCGGCCAATCGCTGCTGAAGGGCCTCGGCAAGCTGGGCCAGAATCACCGCCGTTTCGTGCGCCCGTCGTCCCGAGGCGATCAGCGTTTGCAGAGAGGCTTGCTCGCATTCGGACAAGGCGTCCCAACCCGATCGCAGTTCCGCGGGAATGGCTGTCGCCGTGGCCTCGGAGGTGTCCTGGAATAGCGTTGAAGGTAGCCCCGCCAACCACGAGGCGCGTGGACAATCGCCAGCCTGAGGATTCGCGTTCCACGCTGGCTGCCGCTGGACCATCTCGTGCAGCAGTTGCCGACTCAGGTGAGCGTAGCGCAGGTCCGCGTGTTGGTAGTCATCGCCCGGCGCCAGTCCCCGCACGATCGGGACTCCAAAGGCTTCCAAAAAGTAGAGCTGAATCCATTGATGGAGGTCGGCATCGCCCTCGTGGTGCGCGGCGATGCGCCGAATCAAGTGCGATGGCGTTGCCCCTTCGCGAAACAGCCCGCGAAGCTCCTCAACGACCTCAGGACGCGTCGTCATGCCAATCCCTTCAAAACAGTTGAAAGAGTTCACGCCGGCTTGGTGGTTCAGAAGGCAGCGAAGATCCCGTCGTCAGCACCAAGACTCCCCCGTCTTGACGTTTCTCGAACAACAATCAGGACTCAAACCCGCAGGATCGCTCGCATCTTCGGCACGAAAGGTACTCCGATCAGCCATAACGACGCGCATCAATTCTCAGACATTGCCATTCTATCCGAGCCGAGTGCCACGCCCGTTCCAACGACAGCATGATGGTCACATCTTGAGGGGCAAACCAGCAGTTCCACCCGACCACCGCGCGGCACCATCGACGAAACGACACCCAAGGGGGGTGCCATGGCCAATTCTCTGGGGTGGCCGTGGGCCGTGTGCTATGCTGACTCTTCCACGATGCCGACGACCGCACGCACGGGCCTTGCACGGACCTCCCCAATGCTCATCGAGACCCGCGAGCAACTGCTCAACGCCGCACGAGCCGCAGTCCCCGGAAGCCGGCTGCGACTGGCGGGCGGCTCGATTCGGGGCAACCTGTTCATCACCAATCTGATTGGCCGCCCCGAGGCCCCCATCGTCATCGAGGCCGCCGACCCCGACCATCCGCCCGTCATCGAAGACGGCAACGGCATCCATCTGGTGGGTCCGCGGCATGTTCACCTGCGGGGGCTGCACATCCAGGGGGCCACCTCCAACGGCCTGAACATCGATGATGGCGGCGACCCCAATCGCCCGGCCCGTAACCTCCGCATCGAAGGGCTGGTGATCCGCGACATCGGCCCGCGGGGAAATCGCGACGGGATCAAGCTGTCTGGCGTCCGCGACTTTCTCATTCGGGGCTGCCGTTTCGAAGGCTGGGGCGACGCCGGATCGGCCATCGACATGGTCGGCTGCCACGCGGGCCGTATCGAGCGATGCCGCTTCCACAACCCCAACGGCCGCGACAGCAACGCCGTGCAAACCAAGGGCGGCAGCTCGGCCATCACCATCGCTCAGTCGCTGTTTCGGCCTTGCGGGGCCCGGGCGATCAACATGGGCGGCTTCACCGGGCTGGATTACTTCCGCCCCCGCGATGCCACGGCCGAGGCCCGCGACATCACCGTCGAGGATTGCACCTTCCGGGGCTCGCACACGCCGGTGGCCTTCGTGGGTGTCGACGGAGCCGTGGTCCGGCACTGCACCATCGACAAACCCGAAAGCTGGGTGCTGCGGATTCTGCAAGAGAACACCGCCGAGCGATTCGTGCCCTGCCGCAATGGCGTGTTCGAACACAACGTCGTGGCCTTCATGAGCGGCTCGCTGCGGCAGTTCGTCAACGTCGGTTCCGGCACCCAGGCCGAGAGCTTTCGCTTTGCCTCGAACCTGTGGTTCTGCATCAACAAACCCCGGCAGACCCGCGAATTCGTGCGGTTGCCCGCCCCGGACATCGATCCGTTGTACGGCATCAATCCCAACTTCACCGAGGTCGACGGCCAGCTCTGGGCCACCGGTCAGGCGGCCGACGCCGGTGTCGGCTCGCGGCCCCAAGCCTTTGCCGATGACGAACCCACCTTGCCGGAATAGTGGACGTGCGTTTATCATTTCTAATGAACCGGCAGGCACGCATTAGCCGGTTAGCAGCTCCCAAAGCGGTCGGTTCCGCTGAGGCATTGCCCCTCGGAGCCAACGTAGGCAGGCGTTTCGTACGGATCGGTCGCAGGCGACGATGACCAACTCACCCCAACGCAGTTTGTTTTCCGATGCGCCCTGGGAGGTGGACGAAACCGCCCAGCGGTATGTGGCGCGGATTGTGTTTCCCGCGCCGGTGGATGGCGTGTTCGATTACGAAGTGCCCGAGCCGCTGCGGTCCCAGCTCGAACCCGGTCGACGGGTGCGGGTGCCCTTGGGGCGAGCCAATCGCCCGACCGAAGGCTTTTGCGTGTGGACTGGCTATGTCCCGGCGGGAACCCGGCCGCTCAAGCAAGTGCGTTCGCTGGTGGATCAGCAAACGCTGGTGGCGGGCTCGATGCTGGAACTGACCCGCTGGATCGCCGAGCGCTATTTGTGCTCGTGGGGCCAGGTCCTGGAGACCGTCGTCCCGGCGGGTGTGCGGCATCAGGCGGGCACGCGGGTGGTGCGGTTCTTGGCCTTGGCCTCGGACCTGGCCGACACCTGGAGCACGCAGCAGGTACCGCCCAAGCAGGCCGCGGTGCTCAAGGTTCTGGCCGAGGCCAGCGAACCGCTGCCCATGAACGAAGTGGCCCGGCAGGCCGGTTGCACGACCGCGCCGATTCAATCGTTGATTGCCAAGGGGCTGGTCCTGTCGAGTCGCCAGCGTGGCAAGCTGCAAGACCGCGACCATCAGCCGGCCGCCCGCGAAGACAACCTGGTGCTCAATCCTCATCAGGAAGCCGCCTTTCACCGCATTCGCCAAGCCCTCGATTCCGGTCAGCACCAGACCATCCTGCTGCACGGGGTCACTGGCAGCGGCAAGACCGAGGTCTACATCCAGGCCATTCAAGAGGTGGTCTCCGCCGGGCGGCAGGCGATTGTGCTGGTGCCCGAGATCAGCCTCACGCCGCAGACGGTCGCCCGCTTTCGCAGTCGCTTTGATGAAGTGGCCGTGGTTCACAGTCACCTCACGGCGGTCGAGCGGCACTGGCATTGGCAACAGATTGCCACGGGCAAGGTCTCGGTGGTGGTGGGTGCCCGTAGCGCGGTGTTCGCCCCCACGCCGCGGCTGGGATTGATCATTCTGGATGAAGAACACGAGACCAGCTTCAAGCAAGAGAGCGCCCCGCGGTACCACGCCCGGGATGTCGCCCAGCGGCGGGCCGAGATGGACGGGATTCCGTTGATTTTGGGCTCGGCGACGCCGTCGCTGGAGAGTTATCATCGCGCCTGCACCGGGCGTTACACCCTGTGCGAGCTGCCCGAGCGGATCGCCCAACGCAAGCTGCCCGAAGTGGCCACTATCGACCTGCGGCTGGAACAACGCGCACGCAGCGGCCGTTTTGCCATCAGCCGCACGTTAAGAAGTTTCATGGAGCGGGCGCTCAACAACGGCGAGCAGGTGATTCTGTTATTGAATCGCCGCGGTTATTCGACCCATGTGCAGTGCCCGCAGTGCGGCTTTGTGGTCGAGTGCCCGCACTGCGATATCGCGATGACTTACCATCGCACGGAAGAACGCATTCTGTGCCACTACTGCGATTATGAACAACCGGCACCCACGACGTGCAGCGAATGCTCCTCGCCGCAGATTCGCTTTTCGGGCGTGGGCACGCAGCGATTGGAAGCCGAGGTCCGTGCGACCTTCCCGCAGTTTCCGGCCATCCGCATGGATACCGATACCATGCAGGGCGCCGGAGCACACGAACGGGCGTTCGACCTGTTCCGCCGGGGCGAGGCCAAAATCCTGTTGGGCACACAGATGATTGCCAAGGGATTGGATATCCCCAACGTCACGCTGGTGGGCGTCGTGAATGCCGACCTGGCCTTGCACCTGCCCGACTTCCGCGCCAGCGAGCGGACCTTCCAGCTTTTGGCCCAAGTCGCCGGACGGGCCGGTCGCGGACCGCTGGGCGGTCGGGTGTTGGTGCAGACTTACTCGCCCGAGCACGAGGCGATTCAGGCCGCCTGCCGGCACGATTATGAACGCTTCGCCAAGTTTGAACTCCCGACCCGTCGCGAGCTGGCTTATCCGCCGTTTGGCGAAATGGTGCGGCTTGTCGTGCGTGGTCCCGACGAGCGGGTCACGGAAGGCTTTGCCGAACACGTGGCCGAGCAACTGACCGGGGCCGCGAAACAGCAGGATGTGAAAATCCGTTTGCTTGGCCCCGCGCCGGCGCCGCTGGCACGGCTCCGCGATAAGTTTCGTTTTCACATCCAGATGCAAGGCGCCACCACCGAAGGTCTGCGGCAGGTGGTGCTGGCCGCCACCGAGACACTCAAGCCGCCCGACGAAGTGGAATGGATCGTCGATGTGGATCCGGTGTCGATGCTGTGACGCGGGGGAGCGGCCGACGGGTGTCGAGAGTGTGAAAGTGTTCTCGTCAGCGTCCGATATTAGCGGTTGGATTCGGCGGTGGTCGAGTAGGCGAGCGCCACCCAGGCGGCGACCGAAACCAGCACGAAGGCCCCGCAAGCGGCTAACCACATCCAGACGGTTCCGGCAAAGCCGTAATAAAAGATGGTTGCAAAAAAACCAAAGCAGCCGGCGCTCAGCGACATCCCCAGCCGTTGACGCAAGGTCTCGGCATCCACTCGGGTGCGGATCACGCGGGGCGGCGGCGGAGGCGCCCTTGTGCCATCGGGCCGCATGGGTCGGCTCTCGGCCTGGGCCTTGTCGGCCGAGTAGTAGCGCTCGATCACGCGATGAATTGCCGCCGGTGTGCAGATGGCTCCGCGAATGGTATAGCCGGTGCGAAGCCGCAGCTCGTCTTCCACATCGGGTTGCAACACATGGGGCGAGGCCACAACCAGGCAGCCGTCTTCAATCATCACCGGGGCCAACGAGTGCTTGCGGGCCAGCGTGGCCGGCACCTGATCCATCAAGGCCGGGTCCTGCTCGAGCCAGGCCCAATCGACAAAGGGCAGGCCGACACTCTCGGCGTACAAAGGCATGGCGGCATCGGCCGTGGCAACCCGCTGCTGCACAAGGGCAGTCTGCAAGGTCACGCCGGTGGCCTGGGCAAAGCGGCGGGCGCGTTCCAGGCCCTCACGATTGGTCAGCTTGCGCGACAGCAGCAGGTCTTCAAACGTGCGTTGTCGGCCAGTCTCGCGGGTGCGGCGTCCCAGGCTGGCGTCGTAGTCGGCCTTGCGACGGGTGTCGGTCAGGCACAGCATCGCCAGACCCCACCGCTGGCGAAGTGCCCCGTCGGGACCGCTGGCGGCGGCCGGCGATGCGGCCGGATCCTGGGTACACAGCTCGGCGTAGCGTTGACGGATGACGGCCGGATCGTCTTCAAACAGGGTCAGCCCCAGCAACTGGTAGTGGTTGGGTTCGGCCATCGGGGGCGAGGCGGCCACGGGGGCCTCCGGCGAAAGCGAGTCGCGCGACACTCGGGTCAGACCGACCCGGGAATGATCTCGATCAATTCAATGGCCGAGGCCCCATTGAGCCACAACACCGCGGTCCGCCCCCAGGCCACGGCCCCGGGAGCCAAATTCAGGTGACCGGCCAATTCGGGGCTGGGTTCAATCCGCCAGGCCCAGTGCAGATGCACGCGGCGGAGGATGTTGTGCTCGATCAGGATGCGGCCCAGGGGAATCTGCTCGCCGCGAATCTGCTCGGCCGCCGATGGCTCGATCAGGTTCATGTGCATCCGCACCAACCCAAACAGCACAGTCGCCTGGTCGCTTTGCCGCGACAGCAGGATCTTGCGGGTGTAGGTCGCGCCCTCGTCGCGACGATCCAACACGTGGACGTCGACCAGGGCGCTGTGAAACCGCTCGAGCGTGACCGTCATGTGATGCTGATGGATCAGCAGATCATAAAACGGCTGAGGCACTTCGTTATCGTGTACCCGTTCGAACCGCCCCAAGGCAGCCAGATCCGGGTAGAAGACGCGGACCAGATCGTCCAGAAAGTCGGCGGTGGGCGTCTCGGTCACGGGACTGCTCAACGTCGGGTCATGGGCAACTGAAGTTGCGCCACGGCAACTTTGGGTTCTGGTGGTGTCGTACCGGCTCGATCCAGCAGGGTGTCGCTCAGATAGTAGAACAACCGCCGCAGGGCCTCGGGTTCCAATTCGTCGGCGATGGACTCGGCCCGTTGCTGATACTTGTCGACCAGCTTGTGGGCGGTCTCGAAGACGCCGGCTTGCTGGTACAGTTCGCGAACCCGCTTCAAGGTGGCGAAGCTGCGATCGCCGTTGCCCTGCAGAGCCAGCAACTCCTCGCGTGGCTCGGGGGCCAGTCCATCCAGCGCCAGGGCCCACAGCACCGTGGGACGGCCGCCAAACACATCGCCGCCGGCTTGCAGCTTGTTGTCGTCGTCGCCCATCCAGTCTTTCAAATCGTTGAGAACCTGGAAGGCCACGCCCACGTTGCGGGCAAACTGCGTGAAGCTTTCGCGGTAGGCTTCGGTTTCGCCGGCCAAGCGGGCACCGGCGAACAGCGCCACTTCAAAGGCCGGCGCGGTCTTGAGGGCATAAATCTTCAGGGCGTCGATCGGCGTAAGCTGCTTGTTGCCGCCATCCCGCCAGGCCAGCTCGGCCCCCTGACCCTCGCACAACCGGGTCTGGGCATCGGCCAGGCGATCCAGAATCTCGGTGCAGGCCGCTGGGCCCAGGGCGGCCGCATCGCGACTGATGAGCCGATAGCCCACGCCGATCAGATAGTCGCCCACGTTCAGCGCCACCGGCATACCAAAACGGCGATGCAAGGTCTCCTGGCCGTAGCGGTAGGGATCGTCGTCCTCAATGTCGTCGTGAACCAAACTGGCCTTGTGGAAGGTCTCGATCGCCAGGGCCACGCGGCGAACATGGTCAGGATAGCCCGCCACGTGCTCGGCCCCATCCGCCCCACTGGCCTGATCGCCAGTCAAGGCGTCGTAGACCGCCATGGTGGCAAACGGCCGCGTATGCTTGCCGCCCATCGCCAGAAAGTCCCGGGCCACCACCTCGGTCGAGGCAATCGGGTCGAGCCCGCCCAGCCCCTGACCGTTGACCTCGGCCAGGGTCTTGCCACCCCGCACCGGCGGCAACAGCCGATCGAAGTGCTCGGGCGTAAACAGGTCGCTGGCCGCCCGCATCAGGTGCAGATAAGTGCTGGTCTTGACCTGCGATTGGAAGAACGGGGTATCGATCATCTCCAAGACCCAGTCTTCATCGACCGAGGTGTTGCGACAATCGCTCGACAACAGCGGCACGGCCAGGCAAGGAATGCCGGCCATCAGAATCTTGTCGATGGCCTTTTCCAACACATTCAAACAGGCCACACCCACAATGGCGTCGACGTGCCCGCTGACGATAATCTTCAAGACAATCGGCGTGCCTTCGCTGACCAGCACCTTGTAGCCCAGGTCCTCGGCCTTGCCGCGGAAATCGGCAATCGAGCAGGCCCCGCACTTGCGGCAGTCCAGGCCAAACTCGTCGTAGTCGGCCGGGCAGCCTTCGGCATGCTTCAGGCAATGCGGCATGAGAAACAACCGCCGCTCCGGGGGCACGGCCGCCACCTGGTCGCGCCAGAATTCGGAAGCCAGCATGACCATCGCCCAGCCCAGGTACCCCTCGGGCCAGCCATGATGCGCCAGCATCTCGCGGACCAGCCGCTCCATCTCGTCTTTGTTGAGCGGATGCGCCTTGTCCAGCTTGGCGGCACAGGCCGCGCACGCGGCACGAAGCTCGTTCCGCAGGGCACGCGTCTCGGGCACCAACTTCAGATGGCTCGTGCTTCGGCGACGCTTCTTGCCGCCGGCAGGCGCTGGCTCGTCGGTCCGTGCGGATTGAGGGCTGACGGTCGCCAAGGCTCGTTCCTTTAATAGTGCTGCGATCCGGCCGGAGCCGGGTCAATCTCGGATCAACAGATAAGTGAGTCTTGCGGCTTCAAGCCTAGAGGCTGCCCACACCGGCTTCAACCTCCCGGGCGATCCTGGTCGAAGAAACGCCCGAGGTGGGGGCCGTGCGATCGAACCCCCCAAACGTATCCAAAGCCTGCGCGGTGGGCTCGCCACCGAGCTTCTATCGGTCGGCGGTCTGGGCCGAGTTCTGCCCAACCCGCGACGCCCGATAGGCCCCCAACGCCCCGGTGGCATAAATCAGCGGGTACAGCCGCTCGTAATACCACAGCTTGGCGAAGTAGAAGCCAATCGGTGCCGCATGGCGGTGCTGGCCAGCTTCCACCCGATCCATCAACCATTGAACCCCGCGAAGTGCCGCTTGGCCCGCGGGTGTTTCCACTTCGGCCGCACACAACGCCCGCACGGCCAGGGCGGTTTCTTCGATGCTGCCGTAGCCGCCATCGGCCTGCTGGGCCTCGACCAGAAAGGCGCGGGCCGCCTGGGCCGGCGGGGAATCGCCTTGCTTCAAATCGTCGTAAACCAAAAGCACACGCGAGGTTCCGTAAACAGGATTCTCCTCGTCGGGGTGATCCTGGTTGCCAAACCACAGCGGCAACCACGAGCCATCGGCCCGCTGCTGGCGTTTGAGATAAGCCAACCCCCGCCGGGTGGCTCGTTCGATCCGCGCCCCCAGATTGGCCACAAGCGGCTGCTCCCGCCAAGCGGCCAGCGCCCGCAGAGCGTGGGCCGTGAGATCGGTGCCGCTGCGATCGAAAGGCAAAGCCCCCCAACCGCGGCAGAAGGTGGGCCAGCCGCCGTCGGCGTTTTGCAGATCCAGCAGCCACACGGCTCCCCCGCGAGCCGCCTGGGCCAGGCGTTCATGCTGTGGGTCGTCTTCCGGCAAGCGGTCCCGCAGGGCGGCCAGGGCCAACAGGGCCGCCGGGGTGTCGTCGGCATCGGGCACGCCGCCCGACAGATCGGTCCAGGCCCAACCGCCAGGCGCTGCGCCGGTGAAGGGATGTCGCTGGTTGTGTTGGCATGCCAAATGCCAGGGCCAATGCTCGAGGGTCTGGATGGGGTGGCCGGCCTCGTGGAGGGCTTTGCTGGCCAACGAGGTCACCCAGGTGGCCAGATTGGTGTCGATCGGCCAAGAGCCATCCTCGCGGACGCTTTGCTCAAGAAACCGCAAGGCCGAACTGACCACCGGATGGGCCGCCCGGCCGCAGCCAATCAGGCTCATGGCCACAAAGCTGGTCAACGGCGTGGCTTCCAGAAACCCACCACTGGCTGGCTGAATGCTGAGAAGCTTCCGCAGCGAAGGCTCGCGGGCGGCCGAGCGTGCCGCGCCGAGCACGGGATTGAAGCTCTTGCGATGAAAATGAACGCACTGGCCAATGGCAATCAGGGCCGGCAAGGCGTAGCTGACCACCGGCAGTCGCACCGCCCCCAACAGCGCTTGCGGCAGCAGGGCCAACTCAAACGGCAAAGGCGAGACCTCCTGCCACGACACCCGACCGGCGAGGGCGCAGTTGGTCAGAATGGGCACGGCAAAGGTTTTGTCCTTGCCGTAACGACGGCGGAGGCCGACCAAGCCGCCTTGCTGTTGGATGTAGTCTTGGGCCCCCCGCAGCACCGCGGCCAGTTCTTGTTCGCGGCCGGCTAAGCGAATCGCCGCGTCGACCAGCATGGTGGTGGCGATGTTCGAGTGGCTGCGATCGGTATCGCCGAAGCCGCCGTCGGGGTTCTGTCGTTCGACCAGCCACGCCAGGCCCCGCGCAATGAAACGCCGATGCAGGGTGAATTGATCGACCCGCCGCCGTGTGGGCGGGCCGAGTTGGTCGCCGGCCTGGCCATACAGACTCAGGGCGCTGATGGCGGTGGCGGTGCTTAGGGCACTGCTGGCCAGTTTGCCTTCCCAGTGGCCGGCGTCGACCCGCTCGGCCAGCAGGTCGTCGACGCACTTTTGCAGGGCCTGCTCGAGCCGTGGCGTCGGGGGCGCGGCAAGGTGGGTGGCCGTGTCGGTCATGGGGTCGGGCGAGATCGTGGCAATGGGCTACGCACAACCAGCGGAAATTGTGGGCTCACAGGTCGAGCTCGTCGAGCTTGTCCATCAGGTCGTCCAGGTTATCGCGGGGCGCCTCATCGCGCTGGGCCTGCCGCTTGGGAATGCCCACGGCCATGCCCACGGCATCGCGACCGTCGGCCATCAGCTCCGTGTCCCGCTCGGCCACGGCCATTTCCAAGGGCGACTTGTCGGGCGCACCAAACAGCTTGGACAAATCGATCTTCAGGCCCACGCCGGCATCGGCCTCGGGGCTGCCCGCGATGGCCGGCGTCTTGTGCTGCGGAAAGATAATCGCGTTGGCCGGGCAGACCCGGCTGCAGGCCGGGCAGCCTTTCTTGCAGTTGTCGGGTTGCTCGACCAGAATCCGATCAAAGCGGTCGACGCCGTAAACCCCAAACAGGCAGAAGTCGAGACACTCCATGCAGTTGGTGCAGCGGCTGAAATCGATAACCGGATACCACCGCCGACCGGTCGATTCTTCAATGCGAATCGGGCTGGCGTGGGCGTCGTCCACCGTGGATGCCGCGGGCGAGAGGGTGGCTGGTAACGCACCATTGGCGGCCGCCGGGGCCGGGGCCGGAGTCGGTTTCTTGTGGCCGTTGCCGCCGGGCAGTCCGCCCAGTCCCACGACCTTCACGCTGGATTCGCGGTGGATGCGGCGGATCTCTTCGACAAACGGTTCGGGCCGATTCCGCATCCGCAGGTCGATGCAGTAAATGCGGCGATTGGGCACATCGGCGGCCCCGATGCCGGCGGCGGGTTCGGGCGGGGCCTCGTCCAGGTCGTCGTCGTCCTTGTCAATTTCTTGATCGAAGATCGTCTCGGCCATGTGGCCCTTGATGCCCTGGCGGTCCAGCAGCCAGTGCGTGGCCCGCGGGTAGAGCCAGCTCACGAACACCAGATCGTGCTTCAGGCCCTGCAGGGCCACCATGCCGGTGCCATCGGGCTTGAGATCGTACAGGTGCGGGATGATCGTCAGCTCGATGCCCTTTTCAAACAGCAGGGCGGCGACGAGATCTTCCTCGAGTTTGCGTTTTTCGGGGTTGTTGCTTTGGCCCTGCGACAGGACCACGGCAAGGCTGCGTGCCATAGGGGGCACTCCACTTGGCAAAGGGGTTAATGAATCTGGCCCTTGATGGTCTTCTGGGCGACATCCCAACTGGGGCCCAAGTGGGCGAGGTACTCTTCGGGGCTGAGCCACTCGGCCGGTTCGCCCCGCAGAGTGAACAGCCAGCCCCGACCGTATTTGTCGGAGTTAATCCACGAGGGATCTTCAAACAGGGTTTCGTTCAACGTCTCGATCACGCCGGCGGCGGGACTGTAGAGTTCGCTTTCGGCCTTGCTGCTTTCAATCTGACCGATGGCCTCGCGGCTGCGGACCGTGGTTCCCGGATCAATCGACCACTCCAGAAAATACACATCCTGCAACAATCGCACCGCATAGGCCGACAGCCCCACCCGCAATAAGCCGTCTTCCTCGGGCACAGCCCACATGTGGTTTTTGAAATACCTGCGATCGACCGGCAGTCGGGCCTCGAACTTGCCCATCATGAACACCAATTCGGTCGGGTCGCCGGTGCCGGGCGCCGCGGTGTGTGTCACGTGTAACGGGCTCCCTGATGCTCGGGTTCAAAGAAGGCCGGCAGCATGGCATCGGCCATCAGAAAGCCCTCGGTCGAGAGCAGCACCGTGTCGCCATCGATCGTCAGGTAGCCATCGTCCTGATACTGTTGCCACACGCTGGACCATTCGTCCAGGATCTCGGCCCCGAACTTGGCCCGGAAGTAGCCGGCATCCAGTCGACCGGTCTTGAGCTGCAGGATCATCTCGCGGATCAGCATCTGATGCCGCGTGGGATGCAAGGCCCGATCCAGCGGCAAGCGGTTCTCTTCCAGCAAGGGTTTCAGATAGTCCTCCCACTTGGGAGCGTTCTGATAATGCACCCCCGAGATGTGCCCGAAGCTGGCCACGCCGGTGGCCAGCAAATCGCTGCCCCGCCACAGGTTGTCGCGGTAGCTGAACTTGACCCCGGAATCGCGCTTGACCAGCGTGTAGGCACTGGAGCGCTCGTAGCCAGCGGCCAACAATTCGTCGTAGGCGTAGCGTAGCCACGCCCGCTTGGTGGCCCAATCGGCCACGGGTGTCTCGATTTTGTTGCCCAGAATATCCTGCGAGTAGACCGTATTGAACGGCAGCTCCATCAGGTAGATCGTCACGCAGTCGGGCGAGAACTCTTGGACCAGGCGAATGTTCTCGCGCCAGTTGTCCCAGGTCTCGCCGACCATGCCGGAGATGAGGTCGATGTTGGTGCTTTTGAAGCCGGCCGCACAGATCCATTCCCAGGCGTTGTAGATTTCGTCGGCCCGGTGGGCGCGGCCGTTGTCTTCCAGAATCTGGGCGCTGAAGTTTTCGACGCCCAGGCTCAGCCGGGTCACGCCGTTATCGCGGAGGCACTGCACTTTGCTTTCTTGCAGCGTGCCGGGTTCACACTCGAAGGTGACTTCCTCGGCCTGGTCCCACGAGATGCTGGCCCGCAGGCGATCGAACAACCGATTGAGCTGCTTGACCGCCAGGTAGCTGGGTGTGCCCCCGCCGAAGTACACAAATTTGAACGGCCGCCCGCCCATCACCGGCAGTTCGCTGACCAGCTCGATCTCGCGCGAGAGCGCTTGCACATAGGTGTCGATGTCCTTGGCGTTCTTGTCGGTGTACACGCGGAAGTAACAAAACTTGCAGCGTTTGCGACAGAACGGCACGTGCAAATACAAGCCCAGCGGCGTGTCGGGTTGCGGCGGGGCCTGCATGGCGGCCTGCAGCTCGTCGACCGCTTCGGCATTCCAGGTGGAAAACGGCGGATAGTTGGCAATGAAATAGCTGCCAACTTCGGTTTTCTTCGGCGCGTCGGTACTCATGGAAGGCGGCCCGAAAACTGGCTTCGGGCGTCGGGGTGCTTCGTGGGCAAGTGTGTGGGCTGGCGGCGGGTCCGCCGCCGCGAATCGTTCAGGCCGTGCCGGGTCGTGCGTCGTACTGCTGCCTGCAAAAGTTTCGGAAACGTCACTTGTCGCACTGGTGACTCGTCCGCCAGTGTGTGGCAATGTCCGCCTTACGATCCGACCACAACACGGTTCGCAGACTTTCCCGGGAAGCCGTTACTGCTCCCCGCAAACATGTTGGATCCGAACTGGTGGCACGGGTGGCTTGTCCACCAGTGTGTGATACCGCCTGCCATTCCCCGAGAC
>JBJHDE010000012.1:0-21382 GCA_050486385.1 Planctomycetales bacterium
GCGGTGGATAGTTGGCAAGAACCCCGGGCTAACGCCCGAGGGCTGATGGCGTTGGTGGGATTGGTGGAATTCCGGTGGGTTTGGCGGGCGTCACGCGCCCTGCGGCTTGCGGCTATGAAACAGCCGCAGGATCTCAAAACCTTCCTGCATCAGGTCGCGGATCTCGTCGGGCTCGCACCGCTTGTTTTCGCGGTACAGGATGAGCCGCGATCCGCAGGCCTCGACGCAGGGGGCCGACTTCTTGTCGATGGACTCGAAATGCTCAAGCACTTCGCGGGTGAACAGCTCGCGGATGGCCCACTCGTCGCTGCCCTTGAGCATGTAGCGGTCCGAGAACTCGGGGTAGTCGTCGAAGTTGATATCCGAGAACCCCAGCCAATTGCCGATCTTGTCGAAAAAGTGTTCCCGCCGCAGTTGAAAGCGGGGCAGCTCCTGGTCGCGGAGCAAGAAGCACAAGACCGACTTGTTGTAGGTGCTGCGGTTCTTGCCGCTGCCGGTGGAGTAGCGGTAGTCGAAGATCACCAGGCTCAGGTCCGGCGTCTCGCCCCGCATCAGGTTGTAGAACTTTTTCGAATCGCCCCGGCTGAACAGGTGCAACTCGCCGAAGCCGCCGATGCACTCCTCGTCGCTGGACGCGGTGAACTCGAACCCCAGGTCGTTGGCCAGTTCGCTCAAGCGCTCGGTCCGCCGTTTCTCGACGACCCAGGCGTAGTAGCAAAATCCCGCAAAGGCCACGATCACGGTCCCAAAAATCAACGGGGGCAGCAGCGTGTCGAAGTCCATCATCATGGCACCGTGGGTTGATCGCAGCAAAGCTTGAGTATTGCGGATGTCAGGGACCAGGGTCACCCGAGGCCAATTGCGCGAACCGGCGGGGTCGCGGCAGCCGGTCGCCGGGCCCGTTCGTCGAGAAGTTCGTCAGGCGGCCGAAGTTGTTGGCATGTCCGGTGAAGATTTTCTCCAGGCCACGGCAAAATCGCGGACGTTGAGCGTCACGCCCAACACCAAGGCCAGGATGAACCCGGCTCCGGTGAGCACATCCATCAGGTTCTCGTTGATCGTCCAGCCGGTGAAAATCTCGGCCAGCAACACCGTGTAGGAACCCGAACCCAGCTCGTAGCCCAGGTCCTCGCGAATTTGGAAGTGCCAATCGGTACACAGGCAGTAACCCACCGAGTGCCCCAACAGCGGCCCAATCGCAAACCAACTGGCCGTGACCACCAGCATGGAGATGAGCTGCCACATCCGCAGCCAAGGCACGGCCCATGCCGTGAGATTGAACACGATCAGGCCCGTGTGCAACCAAAAAAAGGCGTAATTGCCGGCTTCGAGGCCAAAGCGGGTCAGGTCCATCAGTTGGCGGGGTTGGTGAGGGCTGTGGGGGCAATGTCCGGTCGAACGGCTGAGCTTGATTCGAGCAACCGCCTCGTCGCGACGCCACCCTTGCCCCCGAGCGAGGCCTGGGCCAAGCTTGCGAGAGGGGCTTCGCGGCGACATGGGCGCTTGGGCCCCGCGTGCCGCGCGACCGTCCGCCGTTGTTTGCAGGTCCGATGACCCGTCCCACCCGCCCTGACGAAGCCCCGGCTCGGCCCGATCAGCGGTGGCTGATTCTGGGGATTGCCGCGCTGGTCGTGGGCCGACCCTGTTTGACCAGCGAAGGCGTGGCCCAGGGCGAAGGGCTGTTGTGGGTCATGCTGTGGTTGACGCTGTTGGTGGCTTGGGCGGCTTGGGGCTGGGCCCGCCAATCGTTGTGGCTCCGCTGGCAATTGCCCGAGACGATGCTGGCCGCCGTGACCGCGTGGTATCTGCTGGCCGCCTGGTCGGGCAGCCACGAAGGCAACACCCGGGCGGCCATCAACCTGAGCTTCGAGTGGTTGGGCCTGGCGGCTAGCTTCTTTTTGATCCGGCAACTTATCGAACCGCCCCGGCTGACGGCTTGCCTGCTGGTGGGCATGATCGGCCTGGCTGGCTTGATCGGGACCGACGCGGTTTGGGAATACTACGTCGAGAAACCCCGCGACCGTCGGGCCTTTGAAGAGGCTAAGGATCAGGAGGCCCTGGTCCGGGCCAGCGGACTGCGGATCACCCGGGATTCGCCAAGCTGGGGACATTTCGTGCAGCGGCTGTACAGCGACGAGAGCCAAGCCACCTTTGGCCTGGCCAATTCGCTGGGCGGCTGGTTGGTGCCCTGGCTGGTGTTGGGCTGTGGGCTGTTTGCAATCTGGCGTCGGGGTCCGTCGCGGGGCGAGCCTCGGCGGTGGGCCGTGGGTGTCCTGTTGGCCGTGCTTGTGCTGTTGATGGCCGTCGGGCTGTGGTTCACCCAAAGCCGCACCGGCCTGTTGGCCACGCTGTGTGGTCTGGGATTGTGGGCCACTTCAAGTTTCTGGCGGACCTGGTCGCCGCGGGCCTGGCTGCTGGGCGGGGCCGCCGCTTTGGGGCTGGCCGTGGCCTTGGTGCTGGCCTTGGCCTTCACCCCGCTGGGCGATCGCTTCTGGAACTCCGGTCCTGGGCTGAGCCTGTGGTACCGCATCCAGTATTGGCAGGGCTCGACCGAATTGGTGCTCGAACGCCCCTTGCTGGGCGTCGGCCCCGGCCAGTTTCAATCGCACTACACCCGCTTCAAGGACGAGACCGCCAGCGAGGAGGTCGCCGATCCGCACAACTTTCTGGTCGAGATGGCCACCCTGTCGGGCCTGCCGGGCGCGCTGCTGTTGCTGGGCTTTCTGGCCAGCGTGGCCTGGGGGGCGTGGGGCCGTTCTTCAACATCGCCCCGCGGTCCGCCACCCGCCGACTCGTCGACAACAACCAGCCTGCTGTACGGCGTGGTGATCGGCATTCCCCTGGCGTGGGTGGTTGGGCTGGTCTCGGGCGAGCATCTCGATTTTATCAAGATCCTCATCGGCACGCTGGCCCTGGCCGGCATCTTGGCGGTGCTGGCCCGCTGGGCAACGAATCTGGATATGCCCACCGCCTTGGTGGGCGTGGCGGCGGTGGCCTTTGGCATCAATTTGCTGTCCGCCGGTGGTCTGACGTTCACCGCGGTAGCCCAGGCCGGCGTGATCTTGCTGGCCGTGGTGCTCAATCAGGCGGGGCCGTCGCCGGTGGTGCGGCTCGATCAGCGTTGGGCCCTGGTCGTGTTGGCCCTGGCGATTGGGCTGTTTGCCGCCTGCCACTGGTTGGCTTACGGACCGGTCTCGGCCAGTCGGGGGTTGGTCCAGGCCGCCTTGCAGGCCGAGCATTGGGACGACCGCTACCAATTGCTCGAGGCCGCCGCCGAGGCCGACCCCCGCGATGCTCTGCCGCCGCAGGCTCTGGCCTCGGGCCTGGTTGAGCTTTGGTCCCCAAGTTGGGGAGATGATGGCCTGAAGCGCGTGGATCGCTGGGCCGCACGGTTCCGCGAGGCCTCCGGCGAGTCGGATCTAACCCACTACCAGATGGCCCTTTGGTTCGAGCAATTGGCCAAGAAGACCCAGAAAAACTCCTACGCCCAGCGAGCCGACGAGGCTTACCGGGCGTCGCTGGCGTGGTATCCTCGCAATGGATTGCGGTGGGCCCAGTGGTCCGATTTCCTGGCCGAGCAGTCCGAGGAGGCCCAGGCCGTGACCGCCGCCCGCGAGGCACTCCGCTTGCATGAGCGGACCCCGCACCGCGACAAGAAGTTGCCAAGCGAACTTCACGAGCGTTTGCAACGTAGAGTCGAAGCAGGATCGCCCCCGCTTTCCGCCCCCGAACCGCCCGCTGATTGATGACTGCTGCTCGAACTCTCTCGCTGTGGTCGATTCCGTTGGGATTGGTCGTCCTGGCCGGATGCACGCCGTCGCCGGGAACCACCTTCCCGGTGGGGCCAGCCCCCAAGGTCCAGGTCGTGGGCGACCGCGAATACGACTTTGGCGTCATTGAGCGTGGCCGCAGCGGCGAGCACGGCTTCAAGGTCCGCAACGACGGCGAAGCCCCGCTGACCCTGAAGGTGGGTAAGACCAGTTGCAAGTGTACCATCGGCGACGTGGAAGACGGCGAGCTGGCCCCGGGCGACGAGACGACCATCACCCTGAAATGGGAGGCCGACGGCGACGAGCGCTACTTCCGTCAATCGGCCCAGATTCAGACCAACGACCCGCTGACGCCGATTGTCGAGTTGGTCATCGCCGGCAAGGTGGTCGACCTGGTCTCGGCCAGTCCCAACGTCGTGACGCTGTCGAACATCAATCCGGGGCAAGACGCCGAGGCCCACTTCGTGATTCACTCGCCTGAGTTCGAATCGTTTGAGATCACCGGGGTCAGTTTCCGCCGGGAAGAGCTGGGCAAGTTTTTCAAGCTGTCTTACGAGAAGGCCACGCCCAGCGTGTTGGACGAGCACAACGCCAAGGGCGGCTACGAGTGCCGGGTCAAGCTGTTGCCCGGCCTGCCGATTGGGCAATTCGCCCAGATTCTGGACATTGCCACCGACCTGCCGGATGCCTCGCCGGTCGAGGTGCGGCTCAACGGCAGCATCAGCGGCGAGCTGTCGATCATGGGTGGCGGCTACCTGAGCGAGTACGGCTTGCTGCCGATTGGGCAGGTGTTCCGCAACGACGGCGCCACCCGCACCGTCCGGCTGCTGGTCGGCGGCGAGCACCGCGATGTCGACGTCACCGAGGTGAGCGTCTCGCACCCCGCTTCGCTGACCGCCGAGGTGGGCGCCAAGCAGAACCTGGGCAATAAGGTGAGTTTCCCTATCACCATCACGGTGCCCGTCGGGGCCGAGCCCGTGAGCTGCCTGGGGGCCAACGCCGGCGGCTTTGCCGAAGTGCTGGTCCGCACCACCCACCCCGAAACGCCCGCTGTGCGGGTGATGGTCAAGTTCTCGGTGGTCGAACGCTGAGCGAGGTGTGCCGGGCGTTCTCAAGCGACTCGGCACGGCAGGCCTTCATTCCGCATGCGGACCAAAGTTCACTCGGCTGCTCCGGGCTGGGGCTGGCCGGTGCAGTCGCTGGTCAGGGGAAAGTCCCAGCGATTCTTGCCGGGCTGAATCTCGACCTCCAGGGTCGTTTGCCGGTGATAACAATCGGGCAGCCGCTCGGGCGCGATGGGCTCGGTGGCGCCGCTCTCCTCTTCGGCATCGCGAAAGGTCGAAACGCGAACCGTGTACATTCCCGGCGGCAGTCCCGCGACCGATTCGGTCTGGCGGATGGAATAGCGGCCTTCGGCATCGGTCCAGGCGTAGCCGTAGCCGCGGTCATCGTCCTGGGCCAGAAAGGTGACATAGGCTTCGGGCAGCGGTTGGTCATCCAAGCGGACCTGGCCCTGCACCTCGAACACCGGTTGACTGCATCCGGCGGCCAGCAGCAACACGCCGCATGCGCTGCACCAACGACTCATCATGCTGTGTGTCCCTTGTCTTGAACAATGGCTGTCCCACATCCCCGTGCCGCCCCTGAACATATTGATCTCTGCACAGGGGGTCAAACGGCGGCGAGCAGCTTCCCGCGTCCACGCGACGCCGCTGGATCATCTGCCCCCCGTCACGGCGAGGGGGTTCGGGATTTATTTTTGATTGCGGAAAGCACTTACTGTTGGCGACGGGGGTGGGGAGCGATAGTCTCACAAGAAGGAGTGGGATCGGGGATCGGGCGGACGGGGACGGCCGCTCTGACAATCCCAGGGCATCCAAGCGGCATTTCCTTCGCGGAGAGTTTCCGTCATGCGCACCGAGCAGGTCGTTCGCGGTGGGTTTACGCTCATCGAGTTGTTGGTGGTGATCACCATCATTGGCATTTTGATGAGTCTGTTGCTGCCGGCGGTCAATCGCATTCGCGAGACGGCCCGACGGACCGAGTGCTCCAACAACATGCGGCAGGTGGCCCTGGCGATTTTGAATTATGAGACCACGATGAAGGTCTTTCCGCCTTCGCATATGACCACGCCGCAGCGACACACCTTCGTGCCGTTTATCTTGCCGCATCTTGAACAGCAAGCCGTCCGCGATTTGTACCGGATGGATCGGAACTTTGACCATCAAGACAATCAGCCCGCCGTGCGGACCGTGTTGCAAGTGCTGTTGTGCCCGTCGACGCCCGAGGACTTCAATCGGCTGGCCAATTATGGCAGCGATCGGCGGGGTGCGGTCAAGGATTACGCGGTTCCAACCGGCTATGAAAATCAGCTTGTCCAGCAGGGCTTGGCCGATAATGTAAGCGATCGCCGCGCGATTATGATTCCCAACGAGGCCACCCGACAGGCCCGCATCCGCGATGGCATGGGCTACAGCATGTTGTTTACCGAGGACGCCGGCCGACCAGTCCACTACATCAAGGGCGCAATCCGCGGGCCCAACGATCACAACAACGGTTGTGGCAATTTCAATGTCAGCGGCGGCGTGGTTCCCGGGGCCGGTTGGAGTGATGCCAACAGCAGCATTCCCATGCACGGCTTCACGCAGGACGGTATGCAATGTCCGGGCCCCTGTGCCGTCAACTGCACGAACAATAACGAGGCCTATGGCTTTCACCCCGGCGGCATCAACACCGCCTTCGGCGATGGCGGCATTCGCTTCATCAACGAGACCGTCACCGTGCGGGTCTTCGCCCAGTTGATCACCTGCAACGGCGGCGAGGTCATCGAAAGCGACCAACTCAATTGGTAAGCGCCGGTTGTGGTTGGGTTGGGGGCATGCGCTAGAACGTTGGGCGAGATGTTGGCCGACATGATGGCCGAGGCGATCGGGCGACATGCATTCCCAGGGCGTTGCCCTGGGCTATCCTAGGCGGCCCCCTTCACGGCCGGGCCTTGGGGGCCGTGCCCGATTTCCACCCACCGACCCGACGTACGTCAGGCCCGGGGGGCCAGACCATTCGGGTTCTATGGCCATTCGCTTGACCCAGGCGGTCGCGGGATGGGCGGCCAAGCTCTATAACGGGGCCAGGCACATGTCCTCGAATCCTGCGGGCAATGATCATGGCAAATCGGCTGGCCAACGCGGTGAGTCCCTACCTGTTGCAGCACGCGAACAACCCGGTGGACTGGTTCCCCTGGGGCGAGGAGGCCCTGGCCAAGGCCCGCGACGAACGCAAACCGATCTTCCTGTCGATCGGCTACTCGGCCTGCCACTGGTGCCACGTCATGGAGCACGAGAGCTTCGAGAACGACGAGGTCGCCGCCTTCCTCAACCAACACTTCGTCAGCATCAAGGTCGATCGCGAGGAGCGCCCCGACCTGGACCACATCTACATGACCGCCGTGCAGATGATTCAGCGCGGCGGCGGCGGTTGGCCGCTGAGTGCGTTTCTCACCCCCCAGGGCGAACCCTTCTTCGGCGGCACCTACTGGCCCACGCCCGGTCGGATGGGGATGCCCAGCTTCATGCAAGTGCTGGAAGGCGTGCTCGATGCCTGGACGCAGCGACAAGACGACGTGCTGACCGGGGCGCAGCGGGTCACCGAGGCCCTCCGCCAACAGGCCGATGTGGGCCGCTCGGGCGGTGCGCCGCCTTCGGCCGATTGGCTGAATGCCGCCGCGGCGCATCTGGGCCGCCAGTTCGACGATCGCTACGGCGGTTTCGGTTCGGCTCCCAAGTTTCCCCATCCGATGGACCTGCGGCTGTTGCTGCGGCTGTGGGCCGACCGCCGCGAGTCGGGCTTGCTGGAGATGGCGGAGTTCACGCTCCGCAAGATGGCGGCCGGTGGGATTTACGATCACCTGGCCGGCGGCTTCCACCGGTACAGTGTCGACGCCCGCTGGCTGGTGCCGCACTTTGAGAAGATGCTGTACGACAACGCCTTGATGGCCAGCGTGTATGTCGAGGCCTATCAGATTACTGGCTTTGCCGATTACCAGCGGGTGGCCCGTGAGACGCTCGATTGGGTGCTGGACGAGTTGACCGCGTCGGAGGGTGGTTTTGAAAGCACCTTGGATGCCGACAGCGAGGGCGAAGAGGGCAAGTTCTACGTCTGGACGCCCGAAGAAGTGCGGCAGGTGCTGGGTGAGGAGCGGGCTCGGGTGTTTTGCGCGGCCTACGATGTGAGCGAGGCTGGCAACTTTGAGGGCAAGAACATCCTGAATCGGCCCAAGACCCCGCATCAACTGGCGGCGATTCTCGATCTGGATGCCGACACCCTGGAGGCTCAGCTTGCCGAGGACCGCGGCCGCTTGCGAGCCGAGCGGGCCAAGCGGGTCTGGCCCGGCAAGGACGACAAGATCATCACCAGTTGGAACGCCCTGATGATCGAGGCCCTGGCCCTGGCTGGTGGGGCCTTCGGCGAGCCACGCTACTTGGACGCCGCCCGCCGCTCGGCCGAGTTTTTGGATCAGCATCTGACCGACGATGCCGGGCGGTTGCTGCACTCCTGGCGGAATGGGCAGGCCAGTGGCGGGGCCTTTCTGGACGATTACGCCTACCTGGCCAACGCCCTGATCGCCCTGTACGAGGCCACTTTCGAGCCCCGTTGGCTGGACCGGGCGGTGGGCCTGTGCGAGGCGATGCTGCGTCACTTCGCCGACCCCGAAGGCGGCTTTTTCTTCACCGCCGACGATGCCGAGACCCTGGTCGTGCGGCATCGCGAGAATCAGGACAGTTCGGTCCCCAGTGGCACATCCATGGCCGCCACAGCCCTGGTGCGGTTGGCCCGCGCGACCGGTCGCCAGGATTTTGCGCAGGCCGCCGAACGCACCCTCAGCGGCCATGCGGCCTTTATCGAGTCGTATCCCACCGGGGCCACGCAAATGCTGTTGGCCACGGCCGACTGGTTGGGCCCGTTCCGCGAAATCGTGCTGCGGTTCGATCCCTCGCAGCCCCAGCAGCAGGCCTTGGCCGACCAACTGCGTGGGGCCTTCGTGCCGCATCGCTTTCTGGCCGGCACACAGCCCGACCAGCAACCGCCGGGCGGATCGCCGCACCTGGCCGAATTGTGCCAGGGAGCCGCTGGCCTGCCGACCTCGCCAGCGCTGTTGGTCTGCGAGAACTTCGCCTGCCAAACGCCCGTCGTCGGCGAGGCCGAAATCCGGGCCGAGATCGATCGGCTGGCCGCGCGGAAAGGCCCCTGAGCCCGCTGGCGTTGCCGCCTTGATCCGTCTAATGTAGGGGCATGGTCGGGCGGCCGTCACGCCCCGCCCTTCCAACACATGCTCTCCGTCTCGTGCCCCAGGAGGGTCCCATGCCTGGACTTTGTCGTTGGTTGGTCGTGGCTCTTGTCCTGCTGACCGCGGTGGTGCTTCCGCCGACGGTGACCCAGGCGGACGACCCCGAAAAGCTGGTCCTGTTCGACGGCCGTACCCTCGAGGGCTGGGAGGGCAACGAGGACTGGTTCCGCGTGGAAGACAAGGCCATCGTTGGCGGCTCGCTGGACAAGCCGATTCCTCGCAACGAATTTCTCACCACCAAGCGGCGGTTCGCCGACTTCGAGCTGACACTCGAGTTCCGCGTCGTGGGCGAGCGGACCAACGCCGGCATCCAGGTGCGAAGCGAACGCATCCCCGACCACCACGAGATGATCGGCTACCAGGCCGACATCGGCCCCGGCAACCTGATGGGCGCGCTGTACGACGAGAGCCGTCGCCGCAAGGTGCTGACCGGCCCCACCCGCGAACAGATTGACGAGTTCTACAAGCCCGACGAGTGGAACCACTATCGCATCCGCTGCGAGGGCCGCCGCGTGCAACTGTGGATCAATGGCACCCGGACGGTCAACTACACCGAGCCCGACGAATCGCTCGAACAGAACGGGCTGATTGGCTTGCAGATTCACAGCGGCCCACCGGGCGAGATTTGGTACCGCAACCTGGTGCTCATTGAGTTAAAGAACCAAGAGTCGAACAATTAGGGGTCGAACAATTACTGATCCCTGCGCGAGGCCGCAAACCAAATTCGTGGCACTGGTGGCTTGTCCACGAGTGTGTGGCCCACTCGGACAGTTTTGCCTAAGTTGCTGTTGTTCGCTGGGTTACGAGGACTTCAGTCGATGAAGAGCAGGCGTTATCAAACACTGGTGGACAAGCCACCAGTGCCACAAGAGCCGTTCCTAGACTTTTGTAGGAATCAGTTGGAGTCGAACAACCCGTGAGCCCCCGCGAACCGGCGTTTCTGTACTTCGATCTGGGCAACGTGCTGCTGCCGTTCAGCCATCAGCGGATGTGCGAGCAGATCGCCGCCGTCTTTGGCACCTCGGCCGAGGCCGTTCGCGGGGCCTTGTTCTCGGGCGACGACCCTCGCTTGCTGGCCTTCGAGACCGGACGCCTCAGCGGCGATGAACTCTACGAGGCCCTGTGTGCCCAGTTGGGCAGCCGTCCGCCCATCGCCGATGTGGCCCGAGCCGCCAGCGACATCTTCAGCTTGCGGGGCGACATCGTGCCGGTGGTCGCCCGACTGGCCGAGGCCGGCTATCGGCTGGGCGTGCTGTCGAACACCAGTTGCTGGCACTGGGATTGGGTCACCAGCCGGCCCTACGCGCTGATTGTCGATTTGTTTGATCACTACGCCTTGAGCTACCAGACCGGGGCCCTCAAGCCCACGCCCGAGGCCTTCGCCGCTGCCGCCGAGATTGCGGGCGTGCCGGCCGAGGAGATCTTCTTCACCGACGATATTATCGAGAACGTGCAAGGCGCCCTGGCCGCCGGCTTCGATGCCGTCCACTTTACCAATGTCACCGAATTGGTCGACGAGCTGCGGGCGCGCGGCATTCGTTGGAACTTCTGACCGTGGCTGGCCTTGACGGCTAGTGGTCCGTGTTCGGGAGGTCGGGAGCATGGCGACTCCGACTCCTCCGCCTGCGCCCGCTTCTCCGGCTGGGGCCACTCTGCGCGGCGTGGGCCTCCGTCGACCGATGGCCCCGTTGGTGGCTGTTGCTTTGGCAGTGGCCTGCGGTTCGATTGTCGATCGCGTCGGTGGACCGAGCGGGGTCTGGTGGGCGGGTGCCACTTGCCTGGGCCTGTTGGCTTGGCTGCTGGTCGCCCGTTGTCGCAACACCACGCTGGCCGCCGGTGTGCTGTTGTTGACCTTGGCGGCCGCCGGGGGGCTGTACCATCACTGGCGATGGGCGATCGTCGGCGGCGACGACATCGCCTTGCTGCTTGATGCGGCCCGGCAGCCAATTGTGTTGGAGGGCACCGCCGAGGGCCGCGCCCGACCCCAGCCCGTTCGGCCCTTCGACCCGTTGGACAGCCTGGGCCGCGAGCCTCGCAGCCACCTGCATCTGACCGTTACGGCCATTCGCCTGGGCTCCACCTGGCGGCCCGCCAGCGGGCGAGTCCGTGTGGCGGTCGATGGCGTGGTCGTGCAACCGCGCACCGGCGACCATTTGCGGGTGTTCGGCCAATGGCAGGGCCTGGAGGAGCCACTCAACCCCGGCGAACCCGATACCGCCGCCTGGGCCCGAGCCGAGGGATTCAGCGGGCGTGTGAGTTGCCAATCGGTCGATGCCATCGAGGTCCGGGCCAGTCCCCGTCGGCTTACGCTGTTCAGTCTGCTGGACGACGCCCGCTGGGCCTGCCTGGAGCAGATCACCCGGCACCTGAGTGGGCCGAACCAGGGGATTGGTCAGGCGTTGTTGATTGGCGGCTTCGACCGCTTGGACGACGAGCAGCGGAGCCAGTTTCTGGCCACGGGCGTGATGCATTTGCTGTGTATCTCGGGGCTGCACGTGGGGATTGTGGCCGGTGGCTTCCTGATGGCCATGGCCTGGGGCTGGCTGCCCCGGCGGCTGGGCTGGTTGCTGGTGGTGGCCGTTGCGTTGAGCTTTCTGGCCATGACCGAAGGCCGGGCCCCGGTGATCCGAGCGACGACGCTGTTGATTCTGGTGGCCGCGGCGGAATTGCTGTGGCGACGCCGGACCAGTGCCAATGCCTTGGCGGCGGCTGGGCTGATTGTCTGGCTGATCGCCCCCAGCGATCTGTTTCGGTTGGGGCCGCAACTCTCGTTCTTGGCCGTGGCCACGTTCATGGTGCTGGGGCGAAGATTCACCCGGCGGTCACCGCCTGACGATCCGTTGGATCGGCTGATCGAGGCCTCGCGGAGTTGGCCTGAGCAACTGGTTCGCGGGGCCATCCGCATACTGCTGGGCCTGCTGTTGCTGGGCTTGGTGGTCAACCTGGTCACGCAGCCGTTGGTGGCCTGGCAGTTTCATGTCATCTCGCCGATGGCCGTGCCGTTGAGTTTGCTGCTCACGCCACTGGTGGCCCTGGCGATGCTGACCGGTTGGATCATGCTGCTGACGGCTGGCTGGTTGCCCCTGGCGGCCGTGGTGTTCGGTTGGCTGTGCAACGCGGTGCTGGGCCTGATGCTCAACCTGGTGGAGTGGTCCGCGGGCCTGCCGGGCAGTCACCTCTGGGTGCCGGGTCCGCCGGCCTGGTGGCTGCTTGGGCTGTACGGCCTGCTGGGCGTGTGGGTCTCGGGTTGGGTCCGCGACTGGCCGCGATCACGATGGTGGGCCCTGCTGGCCGTTTGGCTGGGCCTGGGGGCCGCCTCGGGGCTGTCGGCTTGGGGCCCAAGCTCGCGAGCCGCGGCCGACGAAATCGCCGTGACCTTTTTGGCCGTCGGGCATGGCGGAGCGACCGTCATCGAGCTGCCCGACGGGCGAACCCTGCTGTACGACTGCGGCCGATTGGGGCAGGGTCAGCGCGCCGCCCGCACCACCAGCCGCTTTCTCTGGTCGCGCGGCAAGACGCATCTGGACGCGGTGATCCTCTCGCATCCCGACCTCGATCATTACAACGGCCTGCCGGCCCTGATGGACTGGATCTCGGTGGGCGTGGTCTATCTGCCCGAGCAGTTCAACACCGCCGAGGGGCCCGCCATCGAGGCCCTGTTCGCCGCTCTGGCCCGCCATCGCGTGGATGTGCGGCTGATTGAACAAGGCGACCGCTTCACGCTACCCGCCGGAAAGCTGGAGGTGATCTGGCCACCGCCGGAGCTTCCGCCAGGCAGCGACAACGCCGCCAGCGTGGTCTTGGGGCTTGAGCATCACGCCGCCCGGCTGCTGCTGACGGCGGACCTGGAGGCGGCCGGTCTCGATTGGTTGGTGGCACAGCCCCGCCGGCCGATTGACGTCTTCCAGGTGCCCCATCACGGCAGCACCGCCAGCGATCCCTGGGTCCTCTCGGCTTGGGCCCAACCCCGGGTGGCCATCGTCAGTCGCGGAGCCGGCCCCCTCGCCCCCGAGACCCGCGGAGCCTACACCCGCCACGGCAGCCACCTGCTGGTGACCTCCGAGGTCGGGGCCATCACCGTTCGTCTCACGCCCCAGGAAGTCCGCATCCACACCTTCCGGCACGGTCCCATCGCCCAATGGGGCAATCGGTGAATCTGGGGGTTGGTGGGCGAAGCGTCCTGGGCACGGCCGGCCTGTTGGGCGGGGTGTCTCACGCGGCGCGTCTTGACGCGGCTGGTGGGAAACGGTTGTTTCTATCGGAACTCGGGTTGAGCCGGCGACAGGTTGGGAGTCGGCGGGTCAGCACCGAGCAACACCCGATCGACCCCCTCTGTTTGCAGGTCCCGGTGGCGGAATGAGCGACGAAAGCGGCGCAATCGACAACGTGATGCAGGAATCCCGCGTGTTCGCCCCCAGTGCCGAATTCTCGGCCCGCGCCCGCGTGGGGAGCATGGCGGACTACGAGGCCTTGTATCGCAAGAGTGTCGACGACCCCGAGGCCTTCTGGGGCGAACTCGCCCGCGACGAACTCCACTGGTTCGAGCCCTTCACCCAGGTGCTCGACTGGCAGCCACCCAACGCCCGCTGGTTCGTCGGTGGCAAGACCAACATCAGCTACAACTGCCTGGATCGCCATATCCAGGCTGGTCGCGGCGACCGCGTGGCCATTATTTGGGAGGGCGAGCCCGGCGAAGTCCGCCGACTGACCTACCGCGAGCTGCACGCCGAGGTCTGCCGATTTGCCAACGTGCTCAAGAGCCAGGGCGTGGGCCAAGGCGATGTGGTCAGCATTTACCTGCCCATGGTCCCCGAGCTGGCCATCGCCATGCTGGCCTGCGTGCGGATCGGGGCGGTCCACTCGGTGATCTTTGGCGGCTTCTCCAGCGAGGCCATCGCCGACCGCAACAACGACGCCCAGGCCCGGGCGGTGATCACCGCCGACGGTGGCTACCGCCGCGGGACCGTGCTGCCGCTCAAGAAGAATGTCGACGTGGCATTGGAGAAAAGCCCCTCGGTCGAGACGTGCATCGTGCTCAAGCGGTGCGGCAACGACGCGCCCATGACCGAGGGCCGCGACCACTGGTGGCACGATCTGGCCGCAGCGGTCGAGGCCGACTGCCCGGCCACCCCGCTCGACAGCGAAACGCCGAGTTTCATTCTTTACACCAGCGGCTCGACCGGCAAACCCAAGGGCATTTTTCACACCACGGCCGGTTACAACCTGTACACAAAACAGACCTTCGAGTGGGTGTTTGACTATCGCGACGACGATGTCTACTGGTGTACGGCCGATTGTGGCTGGATCACCGGGCACAGTTACATTGTGTACGGGCCGCTGTCGGCCGGCGCCCAAGTCGTCATGTACGAAGGCGCCCCGAATGCGCCCAACGAAGGCCGCTTCTGGGAGATCGTCGAACGCCACCGCGTGACCATCTTTTACACCGCGCCCACGGCCGTGCGGGCGTTCATGAAGTGGGGCGACGATTGGGTCACCCAGCGCGACCTGTCGAGCTTGCGATTGCTGGGCAGCGTGGGCGAAGGCATCAACCCCGAGGCCTGGATGTGGTACTACCACACCGTCGGCGGCGGGCGATGTCCGATTGTCGATACCTGGTGGCAGACCGAGACCGGCGGCATCATGATGAGCCCGCTGCCAGGGGCCACCCCACTGAAGCCCGGCAGTTGCACGCGGCCTTTGCCGGGGATTGTTCCGGCCGTTTTCGGTAATGACGGAGAGCCAGTAGATCGTGGTCGTGGCGGCATGCTGTGCATTGCCAAGCCCTGGCCCGGCATGTTGAGGGGGCTGTGGGGCGATGCCGAACGCTACGCTCAGACCTACTGGGCTCGGGTGCCCGGCAATTACCTGACGGGCGACAACGCCCGGGAAGACCAGGACGGTTACTTTTGGATCATGGGCCGGATTGACGATGTGATCAACGTCAGTGGTCACCGGCTAAGCACGATTGAAGTGGAAAGCGCCCTGGTGAGCCATCCGGCCGTGGCCGAGGCCGCCGCCGTGGGCCGCCCCGACGAGCTGACTGGTCAGGCGATTTCCGTGTTTGTCACCCTCCGCAGCGGCGAGCCGGGCGACGAACTCAAGAAGACGCTCAAGCAGCACGTGCGCAAGGAGATTGGGGCGTTTGCCGTACCGGCCGACATCCACTTCACCGCCGCGCTGCCCAAGACCCGCAGTGGCAAGATCATGCGCCGCTTGCTCCGCGACATCGCCGCCGGACGTGAAGTCGTGCAGGATGTCAGCACCCTCGAAGATCTCAGCGTGCTCGCCAAACTCCGCACCGACGAAGAGTGACCCGCGGCCGCCCGCGATTCACGCCCCAATCCGTTTCGATCCGTCAGCCCCTCGGCACCCTCGATCGCGTCAGTCCAGGGACCTTCCCCATTGGCCAGCAAGCCTAGCAAGAAAAAAGCCACCTTACGACGTGTCGTAAGGTGGCTTGTGGAGTGGAGGCGGCGGGAGTCGAACCCGCGGGCGATATCGCCGTAAACGACGCAGCCGCAACGCCTTGCGGCATTTGCCCCGCCTGCGGCGCTGCACTGGCGCTGCATGGCCCCGTCACCGCCCTGCAGCAGCCGGCACAGCCTGACGCCGAGCTGCAACGTCTGATCGCCGCATGGGATGCGCTGCCAGCCCATCTGCGGGCCGCCATCACTGCGATCGCCGCTTCCGCCGGATAAGTGGAGGCTCATCGCCTCCAACCCGCGTTCTGCAACTTACGGGCCACACAGGCCGGCTAAGTGTCCAGTTGCGTGGGAGACGGAAGTGTGGGTGGCCGATGCGCCGTAGCACATGATCCACTTCAACGGTGAGCGTTTCCTCGGCCCCTACGAGTAAGGCCTAAATTAATCCGCGACGGCTCAAAGAAAACCGGCGGCATTCGCCAGCTTGGCACAATAAGTGCTCGACGCACTATATGTGCCGTCGCCTTCCTTGTTGACCTGCCAAATTGACGCGGGTGCCCCGCCAGCTCCACCCTGGGCTGCCATTTTGGCATTTCGAGGGGCTCGCTGCCCTTCCAGCAACGCAAGCGACCCGCATACGCGAATGACTGTGCGCACTGCAGACGGATGCAGGGGCGCGTGACGATTCTATGGCTTGCTCCAGGATGGGGCAGCTAGCTCCAACCTGAGGTTCCTGATGACAAAACTCGTGGTGGCGTCCGCCAACCATCAACTTGACGTCCTGCTTGAAATCGTTTGCGTGAAGCTCCAACTGAGCCGGACGCAATTTGAAACGGCTGAAAGCCGCTACCACACGATTGGCGAGTGGTTGCTTGCTGAGAAAAGTGACATTCGGCAGTATCAGCCTGATATCTACCCGCAGGGTTCGCTCAGTCTGGGCACCACCGTAAAGCCATGGTGGTCCAATGAATTCGACCTGGACTTGGTCTGCGAGCTGAACGTTTCCTCCGACAACCATCCTGGTGACGTCTACCAGGCGATCTGGAATCGGATGGCCGAGCACGAGACGTACCGCAAGATGATGAAGCGCATGCGGCGCTGCATCCGTCTGGAATACGCAAACGATTTTCACCTCGACATCGTTCCGGCGGTCCCCGATCCCGATGCTGACGGCGATCATATCCTCGTGCCGGACCTGCACGCCGACTTGGCTCCTGAGCATCCGAAGAACAACGTTTGGAAGCCGAGCAATCCCCGCGGCTACAAGGATTGGTTCAAGAGCAAGTGCTACGTCCCCCTGAGAGAAATTCGTGCGAACGCTGAGCCGCTTCCGCAGCCGGAGCCCATTCACCAGAAGCCTTCGCTGAAGCGGGCGGTGCAGCTGTTCAAGCGTTGGCGGGACATCCGGTTCATGGATCACGTCGGGTTGGAACCGCCATCGATTATCCTGACCACGCTGGCCGGGCACTTTCACGATCAGGAGACCCTGTGCACCGACGCGTTGGAAACGATCATCGATCGCACGGTCGATATGCGTGATGCCGGGCAGATCATCTGCATGACCAACCCCGCGAACGACAAAGAAACGATCTGCGAGCGGTGGCGTGACAAGCCGCAGGCGTTGAAGTTGTTCGACACCGCTATTCGCGAGTTCCAAGCCGACTGGCAAAAGCTGTTGGAAACTCGCGGGCTCCCGGAGATCACAGCTGAATTGAAGCGGTTGTTCGGAGAAAATCCGGTCGACGCCGCAGTCAAGGAATTCGCTGAGCGGCAGCTGAACATCCCGCGGCAGAACGGTCAGTTGCTGATGGAAAAGGCAACCCGGCGCATCGTACCGGCGACGGCCGCTCCGGCGACCGCGGTGATCCCCGTCAAGGATACGACGTTCTATGGTGAGAAGTAGGTACCCGTATCCCGTCTGGCGAATGCTGAGCACGCGCCGCCAGGCGATGTACATTCGCGTGCGGCTGCCGGGCTTTCGCACTCGGTTCGACGGGAAGACTATGGTTGCGTTCGGCGATATCCAGCCGAGCGAGCTGTCGAAAACCTACCGCATCCGGCTGGACTATCGGTTCCATTGCCGCCCTCGCGTGCAGGTGATCTCGCCGAAACTGGAACGGTACAACGACGAGGACATTCCGCATATGTATGGCCAGGAGTATCTGTGCCTGTATCTACCGGGGGCGGGCGACTGGTCACCGGACAAGGAAATTGCCAAGACGATCATCCCTTGGGCCGCTCTTTGGCTGAATTACTACGAACTATGGCATGCCACTGGCGAATGGCTGGGCGGCGGGCACGAACCTGGTGACGATGAAGACCCAATGCAGCGCGAGGTGGTGATTAAATGAAGGGGGAAAACAGCAAACCGTTCCGCATACTCAGTCTGGACGGGGGTGGGATTCGTGGGGCATTCATCGCCGCGTTTTTGGCTGACCTGGAACGGCGATTGAAGTGCCGCCTCCACGAATATTTTGACTTGATCGCCGGCACCAGCACCGGCGGGATCATCGCCGGGGCGTTGGCACTTGGCGAGCCGGCAGAGCGGATCGAGACTTTTTATCGTGAACGGGGGCCGAAAATTTTTACGCGGCGGCCGCCGGTCGATATCGGATGGATGGAGAGCTGGAAAGCCGGGGCGATCGAGAAGCAAATCGGTGGGCATGGTCTGGACTACGATCATCTAAAGCAGTCGAAATATACCGCCGATGAGCTGAAAAACGCCCTGGCGGAGGTATTCGGAGACAAGACGATCGAAGCAGCACAAACACGGATGATCATCCCGGCCGTCGACATGACACGTGGACAAACCATCGTCTTCAAGACACCGCACTTGCCGGGGATGGTACGCGATCGCCACTATAAAGTGGTGGATGTTCTGCTGGCGACCTCGGCGGCGCCGAGCTATTTTCCGCACGCGGTGATCGGCCCTGGCAGCGCGTATGTGGACGGGGGGCTGTGGGTGAACAATCCAAGCATGGCGGCCGTCGCTGAGGCGCTGAAGATTCGCGAAACCGCAAATCGCGATGGAGTCGATGTGCCCATCGAGCTGGAGAGCATTTTGTTGCTGTCGGTGGGTACGGGCCGCGCGACCTATTTCGCCAAGCCACCCGACGACGGCGCGGGCCTCTTCTTTTGGGGGCCCATACTATACAACGTGTCGTCTGTCGCGCAGTCGCAGGGAATCAATTTCCAGACGCAGTACATCCTCGGGGACCGAGCATTTCGGATTGATTACGACCTGCCGGACGGAACCTGGAGCCTCGATAGCGTGGACATGTTGGAGCAGATGATGGCCATCGGCCGCGAGCGATGCACCGAAAACATCAATGTGCTGCAGCAAATGTTCTTCAACGGCAAGGCGCAGCATCCGTATCATGCGTTTGCGGATGTCGCACCGGCTGGGAGTTGAGCTACTCGCTTCGCTTCGGCGCCATGCCCAGCGTGACGCCCTTGTTCTTCTCGAATGTTCGCATGCCGGCAAGGCCTAGCATGCCCCCTAGTACGGTGATCAAAGCGCCCATATCGAATGTAGGCAGATTGACCGGGTGACCGGCCGCCGTCAGCGTGAACACGAGAAATGGCTGCAGAATGTAGTGGTACGCGAAGGCGGTGCCGCACACCCAGCCGATGAAAGGCCGCCAACCCGCCACGAAGATGCTGGCGTGCGCGGCTTCCTGCTTGTTGATGTCGGCCTGCATGGCCAGTTTCAGGTTTTCCAGTAGTGCGGCGTTCTCTTCTCGCCGCAATTCGAGCAGCGCCTTGGCCTCCGGGTCGGGGTGACCTTGTCGAGCAGGCGCTCCAGTGCCGGCATAGCCGCGGAAAACAGCTTGGCTACCAGCGGCGCAACCATGCCCTTACGCCTCGTCCATTTGCTTGAGGAACAGTGCCCGCGCGGCGGCGTTCCAGGCCGGACACCTTGCGACCGTTGGCGTAGATCCAGCGAAGCTACTCATCAGCAGCGCCCCTGGTGTCTCTGGTTTGCTTTCACAACTGTTGGTGCGGAAGGTGGGGACCGGTCACCCTGATTGAAGTTGCTTGCTCTCTTTCCCCACAATTCGTAAGTGCTTTGCCACAAAAGAGAAGAGCCCTCCGACACAGTAGCGTCCGAGGGCTCTTCTCTTGGAGTGGAGGCGGCGGGAATCGAACCCGCGTCCTGTGACGTTTCCACCGCGGCTTCTACGTGTGTAGTCGCTCGTTTGGGTCTTGCCAGGCGGCGCCGAACGACAGGCTCCGACTCCGGCCAGTTGAGAACAAAATTTCACCGCACACCGTGCTCAACGTGAATGCGCGACTAACCGGAAGTGCAACTGTCTAAGAACCTCTCCGGTTCAGGCACTCAGACAGGGACGCCCGTTCTATCAGGCGGCCAAAGCAAAGGAATCTTCGGCAATTGAAGATTGTGATCGACTTTTTACGTGGGCCATCGATCAACCACGACACGCCACCGGGGCTTCAGGCCGTCCAGTCGAACCCTGTTCGCCCCCGAAAACTCGCCCGCCGTCGCCACCAAAAACAGGCCGCGGGGCGGGAGACTTCTACTCATCAACCTCTTCGACCCACCGGGACCGCGCGGATGCGGAAAACCTGGGCGGCCGCCGCAATCCCGACTCGCCCCGGGCCAAGTTGGCTCGGGTCTTACTCCCAAGAACGCCGGCGGTCCGGGCGAGCGGACAGCGGGGTTGTTGGGTTGGGCGAATTCTCTGGCCCCGCTCCGAGTGGGTGCTGGCCGCCAGGGCCGACGCAAGGACACTCAAAAAGGGGCAGAGGTTCGCACCCTTTATTCTAGGCGACCGGCGGGGGCTCGCCAAGCGGAGAGGTTTACGGATTCGCCGCGGGAGGCAGAACCGTCGGAAGTGGAGGAGAATTCCAGGTTTTCGTCGAAAAGCCCGCTGAAAAGTCACACAGGGGCCGGCCGAATCGCCGAAAATCAAGCGGAGGAAGTTTGCACATCGGTCCGCTAGTTGGTGGGGGGAGGTCGGTATGTTCGGTCCGCTGTTTCACAACATTCGCGAATCAGTTGAGGGACAGGCCTCGTGGAGCCTGGAACTCGCCTTTGTCGAGGCGTTTCCCCTGGGGCCCTCGACGGCCATGTTTGGCTTCGATGTCCTGCACGGGGCCGTGATGGCCCTGACGGGGCTGGTGGTGCTGTCGGCCAGTTGCCTGGTGGGGCTGTGGTTTGTGCTGACGGCGTTTGCGGGCGAACAGTAGTTCCTCCGCGGGCCATGGGGTTTGAATCAGATCAGCGTAGCGACCGGCGGGGCCTTCAAGCGGCCTGGGCCGGTCGCTTTTCTGCGCGCGGCGGGGTTGGATTCGGTTGGCGTAAGTGTCAATCAGGCCGAAGGTTGCCGTGTTTGGCGGTGGTTCGACAACACAGGCCCAGCTTCCTGAAAAAACAAGCTCCCTGAAAAAACAAGCCCCGCGACCCAGGTGACCGGGCCGCGGGGCTTGGAGTTGATGAGGTGCTGAGAGAGCCGCGTGGCGGGGCTCAGCTAAACAGGCCTTCGATGACCTTGCCGCCGTTGGCGATCTTCATCGGCCGACCCTGCTTGCTGTAGAAGGTGGTCTGCAGCGAGATTCCCAGGGCATGGCAGACGGTGGCCATGAGGTCTTCGGAGCTGTAGGGGTCTTCGGCGACCTGGGTGCCGTCGGCGTTGGTGGCACCGATGACGCGACCGCCTTGGATCTTGCCACCGCCGACCATCACGCTCCAGCCACGGGCCCAGTGGTCACGACCGGCACCGGCGTTGATCCGCGGGGTCCGACCGAACTCGCCCATCCAGATGACCACGGTCTTCTCGAGCCGGCCGCGGGCGTCCAGATCTTCGATCAAGGCACTCATGGCC